>JBFMGC010000023.1 GCA_040752815.1 Candidatus Zixiibacteriota bacterium | reverse complement strand
TGTAGACCAGCCCGTCCCGGCCATTGCCGAGACCGGTGCCCGTCTGCATGACCAGGCAGCCAACCTTCTCCGGGAGCGGGCGGTCCGGTCCCGAGTAATGAAACTCGTGGCCGCGCAGCACCGCGCCGATCTCGAAAAACGGATTGGGTCGATCAACCGTCGATTCAGTGTATCCATGACCCACCGGCGACCCTGCCATGACAAGATCCACCGGGAAAACATCGGCCATCGGATAGATCACACAGCCGCTCCGCAGAGTACGACACAGGTAGATCAAACCGCCGCACTCGGCGTAGACCGGAAGACCGTTGTTGATCGCCGACCGCACAGCCCGAAGCAGCGTCTGGTTCTTGGAGATCTTGTCAGCCTGAGTCTCAGGAAACCCGCCGCCAATATAAAGGCCAGCGATATCCGGCAGGTGCGTGTCGGCAAACGATGATATCGTGACCAGCTCGGCACCGGCGTGCTCGATCGCTTCCAGATTTTCCGGATAGTAGAACGTATACACCGGGTCACGGAAATATCCGATTCGAACCCGCGAGGGCGACGGTGCGGTCTCACTGACGTCAGGCGCCGGCAGCGGTTCGACGTTCCGAGCGATCTGGAGCAGTCGATCGAGATCGAGATGCCGCTCGCCCAGCGTTCTCAGTTGCCCCGCAAGCGAATCACTCTCGCCGAACTCAGCCGGCGTTACCAGTCCAAGGTGCCGCCCCGGGATCAGCGTATCGCTCGCCGACAGACGAGGGATCTCACCGAGTACCGGTATCCGGCAGGTCTGCTCGATGGCATCGGTGATGACCTGCCTGTGCCGCTTCCCCGCCACTTGATTGAGAATGATTCCTGCCAGGCGCAGATCGGCGTCGAACACCTGACAGCCCTTCACGATCGCCGCGACCGTGCGGGTGGTCTTGGTGCAATTGACAACCAAAACAACCGGAGCCCTGAGCAGCTTCGCCAGGTTGGCGGTGCTGTGTGTTCCCTCGTTGTCTTTGCCGTCGAACAGTCCGCGGTTGCCTTCAATGATGGCAAGGTCCGAGTTCCCGGCCGCCGCTGCAAAAGACGCCGACACTCTTTCAGCCGCCACCATGTAAGTGTCAAGGTTGCGACAAACCGAACCGGCCGCCCAAGCAAGCCAGGCAGCATCGATATAGTCCGGCCCTTTCTTGAAAACAGAGAGGCGCAGGCCTCGCTGTCTTAAGGCCAGCACAAGGCTGAGGCTGGCTATCGTCTTGCCCGAATCTCCGGAGAGCCCGGCGATAACCAGCCTTGGACAACTCAGCGTCATGCGCGAAAACCCCGCTCGCTCAGTTGGCCGCGCCCTCTTTGTGGGGCAGCTCGATATAGCTGCCGCCGAAATAGGTGTAGACGCAGCGACCGGAGTTGATCAGCTCTTTGATCGCTTCCTTGCAGGTCGCCTTGTCAACATCATCGCCGAAAAGCTGGGTTACAGCCTTGGTGAGGTCCATGGCCTTGAGTTTCTTCACGCCCTGAGCCTCTTTGACCATCTTGTACATGGTCTCGGCAACTTCCTGGGCCGTTTTTGCCATCTGACACTCCTTAGAAAGTTAGATGCGTTGAGCGCTTATAGGTCAAGCCGGCATGCTTGAAGTCGTCGATATGCTCCTTCTGGAACTCGATTCCGGCCATCTTGAAGAACTTCGGCCAGCCGATGCGCTCGATCCACTCGCCCATCCGCTCATACTTGCGAGCGTTGGCCGCCCACAGTTCGACCAGATTGGAAATGGCCGTCGTCACCTCGGGCCAGCGCGGCGGATTGTTCGGCAGGAACGGAATCGCCAGCTTGGAGAACATCGGCTCGTGCCGCGCATTCGACACCTTGCCGCCCACCCAGATCGATACACCATCGTTCAGCGGGTCGGCAATCGGCAGCGCCGGACAGACCGTAAAGCAGTTCGCACAGAACATGCACTGTTCTTCGATAATCTCGATCGACTCGTGACCGCCAACCCGCGCCGGCCGAATCGCTGCGGTCGGGCAGGAGGCGCTCACGTTCGGTATCTCGCACATCTTCTTGACCTTGTCGTGCTGAATGCGCGGCGGACGGCGGTGGATACCGAGAATGGCGATATCGGAACAGTGCACCGCACCGCACATATTCAGGCAGCAGGCGAGAGCAATCCGCAGCTTGCCCGGCAGTTTCATGTTCTCGAAGTGATCGATCACATCATCCATGACCGCCTTGACAATCCCCGACGCATCGGTGGCCGCCGAGTGGCAGTGAATCCAGCCCTGGGTGTGGACAATCGCCGAGATCGAGTTGCCGATCCCGCCCACCGGGTGACCGATCGCTTTCAGGTCTTTGATAAGCGGTTCGATATTTTCAAACTTGTCCGTGAGAAACTCGACATTGTGGCGGCTGGTAAATCTCAAATGGCCGCCGCAGTATTTGTCGGCCAGGTCACAATACATCCTGATCTTGTCGATACTGAGCAGTCGACTCGACGCCGCCCGGACGGTGTAGAGCTTCGCGCCGGAATGCGACACGTGCACCATCACGCCCGGCTTGAGCACTTCGTGGTACTTCCACTTGCCGTAGTTTTCCTTGATGATCGGCGGCAGGAACTGCTCGTAATGAGGCGGTCCGTAGTCGGTCCGCCGGTCTTGCATCACATCAGCCATATGGTATCCTTTGCTTTTCTTCGTTTCCGGGTTCAGGTTCAGGCCTTGGCGGCTTCCGTCTCGCCCTCATCTTCCTCGAAATACTCTTCATAGAAGACGTAGGGGTTCTCGCGCGGATGCGCCACCATCTCGGGCGTCGGCTCCAGGCCGATCGCTTCGAGGAAATTGCCCATGCCCACGCGCTGGATGAACTCACCCACGCGCTCGCGGTTCTTGCCTTCCTCGCACCAGATTTCCCAGATGTTCTCAATCACATCCTTGATCTCCTGGTAGGGTGGCTCCATCTTCACGAACGGTATGAGCACCGAAGACAGCAATGCGCCTTCGACAATCGGCGCCTTTGAACCGAGTAGTACGGTGGCACCACGGTCCTTACCGGGAGCCAGAGCCTTGGGCAGAGCATTGATACAATGCATGCAGCGACGGCAATAAGCGTTCTCGATCTTGAGCTGCTTGCCGTCCCAGTCCATGCACTTGGCAGGACAATTGCCCACTACGTCGCGTTGGATGTTCATGCCTTTGTCGGCGTATTCTTTGACTGCCGCCTGGTCGACCTGGATGTTGTCGCGCCAGGTGCCGATAATTGACATGTCGGCACGCGCAATCGACGCCACACAGTCGTTCGGGCATCCGGAGAATTTGAACTTGAATTTGTACGGGAACGCCGGGCGGTGGATTTCGTCCTGGAACGCCATGGTAAAGTCATAGCAGGCAGCCATCGTGTCATAGCAGGCCCACTCGCACCGCGCCATGCCGCAGCAGCAGCTCGGCGTACGTACATCCGACCCGGAACCGCCGATATCGAAATCGATTTTCTGCAGTTCGGAGAAGACCGGCTCGAGATGATCGGTGCTGGTCCCCAGCAGAATTATGTCGCCGGTCGAGCCGTGCATGTTGGTAAGACCCGAACCGTGCTTCTCCCAAATGTCACAGATCTTGCGCAGGGCATCGCTGGTGTAAAACCAGCCGGCGGGCTGATTGATACGCATCGTATGAAAGTGCGATATATTCGGGTACTCGTCCGGCAGGTCGGAGTACCGGCCGATAACGCCGCCACCATATCCCATCACCCCGACAATCCCCCCATGTTTCCAGTGGCCGAGCTTTTCGTCGTATGACCGTTCCAGCAGCCCCAGAAGGTCCCGACTCATCGGGTTCTTTCTGGCCGCCATTTTGATCTCGGTTACGAAGCTTGGCCATTTACCCTTCTCAAGCTCGTCGAGCTTGGGAGTTTTCGGAAATGCGTTTGCCATCATAGCTCCTGAATCTGATTGAGTATCTTAGAGTCGCTTAGTTATCCACATCGCCGGAAAAGGCTGCGGTCGGCGCTCCCGTGAGGCCTGACAACCACCTGTCAGAAGCGGACGAGCCGTCGGCCGAAGTTAGTTACATTTTTCACTATCGCACTATCTTGGTAACACAATCTCGTGATTCTGTCAAGGCGAAAATGTGAAAAAAATAATTTGCTCCCAATCCGTATTAAGTGTATCGTCAATTCCCCGATATACCTTAAGTCCCTCCGTAACGTATTGACACATAATATAGTACTTATATGTGTCCAACTGGAATTGCACAAAATCCGACTGCTTAGTGCCGTCGCTTCGATGAAAAGTTAGCTATATCTTGTAAGAAGATATGGCTATTTTTATCCTATTTTGCGTATTGACCATATGAAAAGACCCCCCAATTGGAGGGTCTAATCACAATTGCGTGGTCATGCCGTCAGTCAGCCGTGCCCGGACGGATGCCGACGCAAGACGTGATGTCTACTTGAGCAAGATCATCTTCCGGGTCTGGACGTAGCTGTTGGCCTGCAACCGGTAAAAATATACGCCGCTCGCGAGATCGGTGCCGTCCCAGACCTGGTGATAATAGCCGGCGTCCTGCCAGCCGCTCACCAACGTGGCCACCTTTTGGCCGGTGATGTTGTAGACGCACAATTCGACGAAAGCGCCTTCCGGCAGACCGTACCAGAATTCGGTCGACGGATTGAAAGGATTCGGGTAGTTCTGCTCCAGCTCATAAGCCACCGGAGTGCCGAATTCACCCAGACGTGTCATGTTGTCGTATGGCGGATCGTCGTTGTTGACCCACCACCGGTTGACAATCGAATTGCCGATCGCCACCTCGTGCTGATCCACCAAGTCCGGGTCTTTCATGTAGTATCCCGATGCGGCATCGAACTGAAATGCGACAGTCGAGACCTTGGTTACCCAATGCCCCTGCGGAGGCGGACCTGCCAGCGCCATCACTAGGTTGCTTCCGCCCCAGTACGCGTAAGTGATGCTGGCGAACTTGGTGCGTGTGCTTGTCGGCGCCTGATCGGCCCACTCGGGGCCGGCTTTCAGGATCGCCCACTTGAAATTGACATTGTCAAAGCTCTCGACCATTACCCCGGGTTGGGGCGCGATATCCCACATGTGGTGATCGCCGGTCACGGTGATCTTCACTCTGAAGTCATGAAGCGCGAAAGCACTGCGGGTGAAGTAGTCCTGGGTTATATAACCCGATCCCACTTGCACAGGATTGCAGTAGTATTCGCCCATGAGGTACTCGACCTGGGGATTGTCCCACGTTAGGGTACCTGCAGAGTTGTTCAAGGTAACCCGCCCAGTTGTATCTGTCACGCGGGCATTGTAGTTCGGGTCCGAGTCCCAAACCGTTTGATACACGATTGGGTAAAACCGGTTATCATAGCTGGTCGGCGGGGTAAAGCCGGAAACAGTCCTGATATTGAACGAAACCATATCCTGAGGAGTCTCGGTCATACCAAGGAAACCCGGATTGTACTCGGCCCACAGCGATAACTCCTGCCCGAGCTCACCATCGTAGGTCGTCGGTCCGAAGTTGATCGCCTCGTAAGTGAGCAGACCGGATTTCTCAAGATTCAGACCCAGGCACAGGTTCGCGATGATCGAGTGCCATGCACCTCCCGCCGGGAAGTTGTTGGTCAGATTGATCATCATCGATACTTCATCGTCGACCAGCGACAATGTCCCGCCGTCGGTGAATTCGGTGGAGAATGTAGCATGGTAGGCCGGGATGTGCACTTGGCCGCTAAAGGGGTAGACACCCCCGAACTCCATCTCGGTGCAATAGCCAGAGCCCTGAGCTATCATAACGTCCGGGACGGTGGAGAATATCACATTGGCCGAAGATCCTTGCCAGTTCCCAAGCACGTAGAAGAGCATGTCGAGCATCTTGGTGCCGCCGGCAAACTCATGGCGCGCATGCACTGCCTCATCGGTGTTTAGTATTACTTGGAGCAGCCCAGGTTCCACCAAGCCATACTGAGCATCTGAGAAATAACCTTCCCAGTTCGCCAGTCCGAGGAAGGTGAGTTTGGTGTTATCAAATGAGATATACATTTCGATATCACCCAGCCTGAAATTGGTGAGGGCATAGATCGGCACCGGGATTTCCGTCCCAAGGGCGCCAGGACAGACAATCCGGTTGGAGTCGACAGCAGCAATGTTGAATTGCCAGACCAAATCGGACCGGGTCCTGATCCAGCCATGGGTAATACGTGATAGTGTGGTGACATGATGCACGTCGGTCCCATCGTCTACAGTGGTCATTACCGACGAATAGACAATTTGCACCGCATTCGTTTGTGCACCGGGTTGGCACTTTGCGACAAAATCGAACTCGGCCAGATCGGTGGGTGTGGTAAGTATGGGAATCGTAGAGGCGCCGGGAGCAGGATCGATTAGGTAAGTAACCTGCATCAGTTCACCGATTGCCTCCTCAATTGGATCCGGCGGAACCACACTGCCCCAACCGGGGACAGGACGGGCATCGACCAGATCCAAGTAAGCAGGGTTATACAGCAGTCGGATCGTTGCTCCCTGCAAATAGCCCGCCCTGGCCTGGTCAAACCGAACTTGGAAGCTGACAGTTCCGATCTGTTCGTTCCGATTGTCAGTAGTCGAGTCAATCTCAACCCAGTCATATGTTAGTGTGAACCTCACCTGGTCAGCGACTAGATTCTCCGCGCCCGCCAACACCGGTCCGGCGAGAAGCAGTACGGCGAAGCACGGTATGACTAAGTGTGCCGCGCGCATTCGCAGTATGTACATAGTTGCCTCCTTATTCGCAGCTAGTTTGCTCTTGTTTAGAAGACAGATTGTAAGGGCCGTTGAGAGGGTCGCTGCGGAGGCGGCCGCGAGGGATGTGGAACACAGCAGCTGCCTATACCGACCGAGCCGGCAGAGTAGCACGACAGAGTCGCCCGCACCAATCCATGAATCACTTCAGCCGCGAAGCTCACACCCATATCCTGACGGTTACCAGTCACACTGGTGAGTGCTCATTCTCGCTTGTCCTGCCAAGTTGCTTGATCTGATCACACAGTACATCATATCCCACGACGTGTAAAGCGAAAAAGCGCAGGGTGCTGGCTCCAGCAGGCGGCGGCAAAAAATAAGCCCCCTCATCGGGGGCTTAGAGAGGATAGGACTTGTCTGATTATCCCGGCTACATTCCCTTGTACGGATTCGGGCCGACCGACTCTATTGTCGCCAGGAAATCATCGAATATCTTCGGGATCTTGTCCCCATCAACAATCGAAACTTCCTGCACCAACACCCGCTCTTCTTCGAGAACCAGTTGCTTCAACTTCTCGCGCACGTTCCCCATACGGTATTCGGCCAGTTCGGAGCCGCGGATGAAATGGCACTGGTACTCGTCACCCTTGCGGCAGCCGAGCAGAATCACGCCGTCGAATCCCGACGCCAGCGCGTCGCTGATCCACACCGTGTTCATGGAACCGAGACACCGCAGCGGAATAATGCGCAGCATGGCGTTGTACTGCAGCCGCTTCATGGCGGCGGCGTCAAGCGCCGGCATGGCGTCGTTCTCGCACACGAACGCGAGAATGCGCGGTTTTTCTTCGAATTCGTCCGGGATGTTAATTGCCTTGATAATCTGTGAGACCATGTTAATGTTGTAGTTCTTGAACGAGACAATCCGCTCCGGGCAGGCGCCCATACAGACACCGCAGCGGCGGCACCTGAGTGGATTGGGCTTGGGTGTACCCTTGTCGTCCTCGTCGAGCGCTCCGAACGGGCACTCCTCCGTGCACCGTTTGCACTGCGTGCAGCGTTGTAGGAAGAAGTCCGGATAACTCAGATCACCTGCCCTGGGATGCAGCGATCGCCCCTGGGAGATCGCCTCGACCGCCTGGATCGCCTTCATGGCGGCGCCGTAAGCGTCATTCGCTCCCGAAGAGAAATCCATTGGCGCTCTTACTGCACCCGCGGCATAGATAGCCGTGCGACGGGTTTCGTATGGGAAACAGATAAAATGCGAATCCGGAAAGCCGTATTTGAGAGTCGGTAGGTCGGTTCCCTGGCGATAGGCCAGATTGAGTATCTTCGCCCCAAGCTCGGCCCCGGCTGCTTCTTTTTTGCCGTCAGCAGTGGTGGCCGTTTGCGGCTGTTCGGCTCCTTGCTGCTGTGGTTCGGCAGCCCGCTTGGCGGCCTCTACTAACTCATCAGGGACCTTGGTCGACGGCACCATGCCTGCTGCCAGCACGACCATGTCCGCCTTGATGCGAATATCCTCGCCGAGAAGAGTCTCTTTCACGTCAACGGCGATTTTGCCGTCCGCGTCTGAGGACACCGACGCAATCTCACCCTTGGTGAAGAACACCGCGTCGTCGTCCTGCACCCGTGCATAAAATCGTTCGTACTGAGCGGGCGAGCGGAGGTCTTTGTAAATAATGTAGATCTTCGCGTTGGGATACTGCTCCCGGACGTAGAGTGCCTGCTTTAGCGAGACACGGCAGCACACCGCCGAGCAGTATGGCAGATGATCTCGATCGCGCGAACCGGCGCATTGGATGAACGCGATGCTATCGATCGGCTTACCATCAGACGGCCGTTTGATTCCGCCGTTGGCAGCCATCTCCTCCATCGCGACATTGGTAATGATATTGGGAGATGACCCATACCCAAGATGCACCAGCTTCTCCGCTTCGTACGGTTTCCATCCAGTGGCGAGTATGATCGAACCGACTGTGAGCTCTTCGGCCTGACCTCCGTTCTGGAGCGCGACCGTGAACTTCCCCGGCTGGCCGGCTGTTTTCGCGACTTCCGTCGACTTCCGCACCGTGATGTTCTGGTGATGCTCGACCTGTTCGATCAATTCCGGAAGTCCGATGTCTTCCAGTTCACGATACGGCGGTTGCTTGGGGAAGATCTTCTTGAACCGGTTGGCCCAGCCGCCGAGATTCGCCTCTCTCTCGACCAACGTGACTATGTATCCGGCATCGGCGGCCGCCTTCGCCGCGGTCAGTCCGGTCATTCCGCCGCCGATAACCAGTACGTCCTTGCTTGTCTTCTCGATCAGCGGCTCAGGCGGCTCGGTTGCTTTGACTTTAGCTACACCCATGCGGACGTAGTCCTCCGCCAGCATCTGGGTGTCTTCGTGATTTGGCGGGTGACACCACGCCACTTGCTCGCGCAGGGGGGTGCGGTCGACCAGCACGTCCTTACCGAAATCAAACAGCTCCGGGAAAACCCTCGTCGAACAGGCCGCCACTACCACACGATTGATTCCCTGGTTTTTGATATCGCCTCTAATGAGATTGATGCCCTCTTGTCCGCACAGAATGTCGCAGACCTTGACCACTTCAGCCTTGGCCTCTTCGGTGGCGACTTTAACCAGTTTGTCGCAATCTATCGATTTGGCGATATCACATCCCCTGCAGATATAAACACCGGTTTTCGGTTCCATCGCTCTTACCTCCCTCCGCCCGCGTTAATCGCCTTCAGGGCCGCGCCGGTGGCATCCTGCACTGAACAGGCGACATCGAACGGCCGCACAGTCGTGCCGGCGCCGATTACGCCGCGCCCATGATCATTTACTACGAAGCCGAATTCGTCACGCGTTGTATCGAGCGGCGGTGGATTGTCGGCGCTGTTCGGCACCATCCCTACCGCCAGCACCGCCATTTCAACTTCGGTACTGGTTATTTGACCAGTAAGCGTGTTTTCCGCCTCGAGGATAACATTTCCGTTGGCCGGGTTCTCCGTGACTTTCGCCACCTTGCCTCGATGGAAGTAGAACTTCTGGTCCTGCTGCATTTTCGTGTAGAAATCTTCCATGCGTCCCGGCGAGCGGACATCGATATAGAACATATGTATCTCCGCCTCGGGGTACTGCGCTCTCACGTAAGTGGCTTGTTTCATCGACGCCAGACAGCAAACCGCCGAACAGTACGGCAGGTGTTTTTCGTCGCGCGATCCGGCGCACTGCACGAAACCGATCCTGGCGATATTAGCTCCGTCCGAGGGCCGCACTACTCTCCCTTCGGTTGGACCGGTCGGCGATGCAATCCGCTCCATCATGACATTCGTGACCACATTGCGGAATTTGCCGAATCCGAGATTGTCCAGCCGGGCGGCATCGTAGGGCCGCCACCCGGTCGCCCACACTACCGCCTTGGCCTTGACCGTCACGGTGCGGGCCTTCATACCGAGATCAATCGCCCCGTATTGGCAGGCCTCCACACACTTTTTCATGCGGTCGTCTGACACGTATTGCGGATCGACCACATATCGGTACGGATACGCCAACTGGTGCGGAAGGTAAATCGCCTTGGTGTTCTTCAAGCCGTAGTTGAAGGTGTCTTCGCGCTCGATCTCGCACACCTTCTCGCAATCGCCGCAGGCGTTGCACCGCTCGTTTACGAAGCGCGGCTTCAGACGCAGGCGGATATCGAAATCGCCGGGTTTGCCGGAGACGCTTTCGATATCGGCAAGGGTAAGCACGCGGATGAACGGATTGATGCGCATCCGTTTGAGGTTAATCTCAATACCACATTGCGGTGGGCAGAGCTTGGGAAAATACTGATTCATAGCGGCTACCCGGCCGCCTATCGACGGTTCCCGTTCGACGAGCACGACATGCCGACCGAGCTCGGCGGTTTCGATTGCCGTGGTCATGCCGGCGATACCGCCGCCTACCACCAGCGTGTCCGCTTTGATATGCTCGTCGGTGCCGACCGAAGGTTCAAAGTAGGCCATCTGGAAACTCCCTATATCACCACATCGTTCGCACAACAGTCCGTATCAAGGGGTCTGTCGAAAAAGCCCGTCGCCTAACATTCTGTCGGGCGACTCCGCCCGACTCCTCGTGTGCCGACGGGCTACCGTGCCCGACGGCGCTGCACGTTACGGAGCTCGCCAGCCCGCCGCAGCGCGGGTCGACACCACCTGGTGTCTCTCTCAAAAGACCCTGAGGCAACTTGATATGATAATAGCGGCGATGGAGAGTCCTGTCAAGGTTGTTTGTTATTTTTTTCACATAAAATCAGTAGCCCGTCCGCCGGTGAACTTGATAACTCGTTTATTGACAGGAAGAAACGAGGCTGGCGGGCACCCTTTACGCCTTAGCTAAGTGCCGATTATACATATACTTTACGGAACACCAGCCTCTGCCACCAACTCGGCAATCATAGACTAAACAGACATACAAAGACTTAATTGCCCATTTTCTTCTTGACAGCAGCAAGCAACCAGCATAGGTTATCCGATAGAATCAATAAAACCGATAAAGTCGATACCGATGTCACGACCCAGCATCAATAGAAGATCCCCTATAGCTGAAGCGCGCTCCGACTTGCTCTCGACCGGCGAAGCAGCGGCCCTTTGCCGGGTGACCTCGGACACGGTCTTAAAGTGGATAAGATCAGGCAAAATCGAAGCGCTGCGCACGCCGGGCGGGCACCATCGCGTGCCGCGCTCGGCATTGGCGCCGGTTCTCGAGGGCCGGCCGGTGACCTTACCCACGCCTGACAGCCCGGCGCGATTTCAGTATTGCTGGGAGTTCAATTCCACCGATGGCCGCATCCCCGACGGCTGCCGCGAGTGTATCGTATATCGCTCGGGCACGCTCCGCTGTTACGAGTTGCACGATCTTCCCGCGCAGGCCGGGTATGTCGGTTTGTTCTGCAAAGGATCGTGTCAGGAGTGCGACTACTACGCACGTGTAGTCGGCCAGCGGCCGAATGTGTTGGTCGTGTCGAACCGCGACGCCTTTACCACACGAATGCGCGAGGGGATAGACCCCTCGCGATTCAACCTGAAAGTGACCGATTGCGAATACCGTTGCTCGATGTGTGTCGAGGAATTCCGGCCCGATTACATGGTGATCGACTGCTCCCTGGGTGCGGAGCGAAGTCTGGAGTTTGCCCGGCTCATATATGAGGACCCCCGCATCCCGTTCGTCAGAATTATACTGGTCGGCAAACGTAGCGATTTGCCGGATGAATGCGATCGTCTTGTATTCGCGGTGGTCGATTCGAGTTTTGACGCCTCGACATTGATGGCGCTGATAGCCGGATCCCGGCGTCAGGCACAAAGCTCGTCGGGCGATAGCCACCTGTCCACGCACTGAAGCGAGGACAGAAAGGAGGATTCGAGGGCAGCCGGACGCAGGAGCCGGCAGGACACAGACGAAAGAAAAAGAACGCAACTCGGCGGGATCAGCAGCTTAAAACCGACCCGCCAAGTCGCGTCGCGAAGCAGCAACCGGCCGGGCCTCGGCCCGGCGGCCGCTCTTCTTGGTCCATAATATACGTCTTTTGCCTTGCCGGTCAACTCCCGCCCCGGTGCGCGGGGCGCCGGCGCCCATCGCAAGATCGCCAATCGCGAATCCATTTGCTGCCGCCCGGGTTTCAGCGCGGACGATAGCTAACGCCTCTATAACAGGAGTTGTCATGGTACAAGCCGCTATGCCGTCGGGAAGCATCGAGGACAACGACGGCTTTCTTAAACAGATGTCGCTCTGGACACGTGAGGTGGCCGAGGAGCTGGCACGCAAGAACGACATCGATCCCTTGACCGAGGACCACTGGAAAGTGATCGACTTCGTGAGAAGCTACTACGTCGAAACCGGCGAAGGGCCGCCGATCGTGCGCATCTGCAAGGCAACCGGCTTCAGTTCCCGCTATGTCTGCCAGATGTTCCCGTGCGGAGTCGCCCGGGGGGCGTATCGCCTGGCGGGCTTGCCAAGACCACACGGTTGTCTTTGAGAGCGCGGCTGGAGACATATTGACCAACAGGCCGGCGGCGGCCGCTAAATGGCCGGCCGCTTCTGAGGGCCGTAGAAAGGAAAACTGATTGTGGAATTCTTTATCCTCGGGTTCTTACCCTATTTGACATTACTGGTTTTCATCCCGGCGATGGCTTATCGCATCCGCGTCTGGATCAAAACGCCCCAACCCGCCGCGATCACCCTCTTCCCCGCCCCGGTCGGAAAGGCGGCTACGTTCTGGGGAGTGTTCAGGGAGTCCTTGTTCTTCCCCGGTTTGTTCCTCGGTGACAAGTTTCTCTGGGCGTCGGCGTGGATATTTCATGCCACGCTCGCGCTGATCGTCGTAGGCCACATACGCGTGTTCACAGATTTCCCCGGCCTGTGGGCGGCACTCGGAATCAACGCCGACCGCATGAGCGCAATAAGCGGTGGAACCGCCGGGCTGCTAATCCTGGCCATGGCCCTTGTCCTCCTGGCCCGGCGCCTGGCGATTCGACGCGTAAGGGAGGTTACCAATTTTGCCGACACGCTGGTTCTGCTGCTCATAATTGCCGTACTCGTTACCGGCAACGCCTTGCGCTTCGGCGAACACTTCAACCTGGAGCTGACCCGCCGGTACTTCTCGCAACTGGCCGGGTTCTCGCTAAGCGCAGAGTCGCTGCCGGGCAGCCCGATGTTCACGCTGCACTTCCTGCTGGCCCAGCTCCTGTTCGTGTTTCTCCCGTTCAGCAAGATTCTGCATCTGGGAGGAATCTTCTTCACTCAAACCTTGATTCAGAGAGCTTAGAAAGGCAGGTGCGTGATGTCACACTCGGAAGTTCCGGTATCAACGCTAAGAAGCGAGCCGCTCCTCCGCCCCAAAGTGCAGGGCGAGGCACTCAAACAGTCCGTCACCGCCGCCTGCCGGGCGATCCGCGGAGGGCCAAAAGCTCTTCGGCTCTACATGGAAACCTGCATTCGCTGCGGTACGTGCGCCGAGGTGTGTCCGGTCTATCACGGTGAGCCGACCGAATTGCGCAACCCGGTTAGGCGCTCCGACCTGGTGCGCGGCGTCTACAAGCGACACTGCACAACCTCAGGAAAGCTCTTTGGTTCTGCAGTCGGCGCTCAGGATTTCAACGGCGATATGGAGCGCTTTGTCACTGCTTTCTACGAGTGTACGGGATGCCGCCGCTGCGCCACCTTCTGCCCCATGGGTATCGACAACTCGGTGATCACGCGCAAGGGCAGGGCGATCGCCGATGGCCTGGGCTGGACCCCGGAACGATTGCAAAGAGTGGTCAAAATATCGCTGGAAACCGGAAATACCGATGGCGCCAATGAGGCCGCGCTGAAAGATACCGTGCGTTTTCTCGAAGAAGAAATCAAGGACCAGTGCAGCATAGACGTCCGCATACCGTACGACGAGATGGGCGCGGAAATCTTCTTCGTGCCGCCGTCGGGCGATCTCCTCGTAAATCCCGAGGCGGTCATGGGCATCGCCAAAGTTTTTCACAAGCTGGGACAGAGTTGGACGCTTAGTTCGAGAGCCTTTGACGGAGCCAACTACGGCCTGTTCACGGGCGACGACAAGTCGATGAAAGAGGACAACAAGCTGTACATCGACGAGGCTAAGCGGCTCGGCTGCAACACCCTCATGATGGGCGAATGCGGGCATGCTCACCGGATCATGAAATTCATGATGGAAAAGGGGAAATGGTGGGGCGATTTGCCTTTCGAGATCACCAATGTCCTTCAGTACACGGCCGACATGGTGAAGCGGGGCGCCCTCCGGTTCGACCGGAGCGCGAATCCCGAACCGGTTACTTATCACGATCCCTGCAACTTCGGCCGCAGCTGTGGAATTGTGGAAGAGCCGCGAATCATCATGAGAGCGGCCTGCGCCGATTTCCGCGAGATGACCCCCAACCGCCACTTGAACTGGTGTTGCGGCGGGGGTGGCGGCCTGTCGGCCATGGACGAAATCAAGGCTTTTCGGATGGAAGTATCGGGCAAGATGAAACTGAAACAGATCGATGACACCGGCGCGAAATTCTGCGCCGCCCCCTGTTCGAATTGCAAGCGTCAGTTGGCGCAGCTAATGGAGCACCATAATCGCGACGTTGTGATCGGCGGGGTACATGATGTCGTGTTTCGCGCCCTTATGATGTAAAGGTGCTCTTCACAAGGCGCCCTTCTACCCCATGGGCGGCGCCGCCCGAGCATTCTCGGAAGCGCCGCCCTTCGTCTTGACACGCCCCATTCAACGGCCCACGAGAAAGGGCGTTTTCGCCCCATTCTGGTCCATGCAAAACCGCTTGCGCCTGTCCTCGCCTTAACTGATATTCTCTTCTATCAAAACAACCTACCAGCCTGACTGATGATCGCACGAAGCCGGTTTCACGTTCTGCCGTGCAGTCTGTCGTCTGTAAAGGTAGGTCCCACTTTCAGGAGATGCTGTTATGATGTTCTCTTTCCCTTCCTTCGAATCCTCGTGCGTGGCCATTCTCACTGCGGCGGTGGTCGCGGCGCCCCTGAGCGCGCTGTGCGCCGGGTTCAGCGGCGTGGTCTCTGACGAAACCGATGGCCGGCCATTGCTGGGCGCCACCGTGAGTCTGCACCCCGTGCGCATGGCCGGTAAGACTCTCGGTATGGCCACGGCCGATGACGGCTCATTCGATATAGAGAATATTCCGCCGGGCGAATATCTGGTCAGTATTTCTTTTGTGGGATATTCTACAGCAACGATTCAGCTGACGTTCAGCAGCGACTCCGAGCAGATTCGCCGTGAGATCGGCCTCACGCCTCGGGCGATCGACCTGCATACCATCTCAGTGACGGCGTCGCGCCGACCCGAGAAGCTTAACGATGCTCCCGCCGCGGTCAGCGTGGTTGGCGCCGAAACCATCCAGGAGCGCACTACGCTTACCCCCACCGACCATGTCTCCAACTTGCCCGGTGTGGACATGGCTCGCACCGGCCTGAACCAGACCAACATGGTCACGCGCGGATTCAACAACATCTTCTCCACGGCGCTGCTCGTGCTGGTGGACAACCGTTTCGCGCGGGTGCCATCGCTGCGTTACAACGCCTACAATTTCATCCCGACTGTCGATGCCGATATCGAACGCATCGAAATGGTCTCCGGTCCGGGCTCGGCCCTTTACGGGCCGAATTCCGCCGCCGGAGTGATGCACATGATCACAAAATCGCCGTTCGAGTCGGAGGGAACCACGGTCAGTCTCGGCGGCGGCGAGCGCGAGCTGATGCTCGGGTCGTTTCGCCACGCCGGCAACGTGAATAACCGGGTCGGCTACAAGTTCAGCGGCCAGTACTACGAGGGACTCGACTGGAAACACCATGAGCCGTCCGAGCCGGACCAGGTCGCCAAGTTCCGCCCCACCCCGCAGGGACCCGACACGGTTAGCGGACTGGTGAGCAACGCGCGTGATTTCAAGATCAAGAAGCTGGCCGGCGAGGCGCGGGTGGATTTCCTTATCAACGAGAACACATCGTTGATTGTCAACGGCGGCTACAATCGCGGCGACGGCATCGAGCTGACCGGCGTTAGCGCGGCGCAGGCGATCGACTGGGCCTATACCTATTTTCAGACACGATTTCGCTACAAAGATCTGTTCGTGCAGGGGTATGTTAACGCCAGCGACGCCGGTGATACCTATCTTCTGAACACCGGGCAGTTGATTGTCGATCGCTCGCGCACCTGGGTCGCCCAGGTACAACACAGCTATCAACCCGATGAGCGGTGGAGCCTGACCTATGGCGCGGATGGTATCTTCACCCGCCCCAATACCGATTACACGATCAATGGCCGCAACGAGGATAACGACAATGTCGACGAAGTCGGCGCGTACGTTCAGGCCGAGCACCGGCTTTCGGATCATGTCAAACTGCTGGGCGCGGCTCGTGTAGACGATCACAACCGCCTGAAGGACCTGGTCTTCTCGCCGCGCGCGGCGGTCGTCTACCAACCCGATGAAAACAACAGCCTACGGTTTACTTACAACCGCGCCTATGCCACGCCGGATATTAACAATCTGTACCTGGATATCATGCAGTCATACGACCCGTTTGGGATAGGCGCAAGTTTCGAACCCGCCCTCGGGTTTCGGCCGGACATAAACGTGCGCGTGCATGGCGTGCCTGAAACCGGGTTCCACTGGCGGATAGACGAAAACGGCCCCCTGTTTCGCTCTCCATTTGCACCGCTCGATCCGCGTGAACTCACCACGAGTGACTACATCGAATTTGACGACCCTGTTTTCACCAACGTTATGTGGTCGGCTGGGCGTGGCGCGGTCAGGGCCGGTCTGCAGCAGCGCCTGACCGCGGCCGGTCTCGATCCCGTCACGGTCGGTGCCATGATGGCAGCCGTTGACAGTGTAACCCCAGCCAGCGTGGCCGGTGTCAACAATACGATGATGACATTCAATCCCGATACGCGGACGTTTGATCCCTCGGATGTCAGCGATATTGGTGATATCGATCCCCTTGAACCGTCGTTTACCCAGACTTTTGAAATTGGCTATAAAGGTGTGCTGCGCGACCGACTGCGATTTTCTGTCGATGCCTACCGCACAAAGAAACACAGTTTTGTAGGGCCGCTGACTGTCGAAACACCCAACGTCTTTCTTGATCCGACTACGCTGGGAGGATACCTTGGCCCGCAATTCCTGAACAACTACATGGCTGAAGATCCCACCACACGCGCCACCCTGGACCAATTAGACAATCCCTCCTTCGGCGGCAACGGCAATGGCACGCCGGTCGATGAGTTGACTACTATGTTTACCTCCGGCGCGGCGCGTATCCCGTTCGGCACGGTCAGCCCCGAAGAGTCGCTCGATCCGACCGACCTGCTCGTCACTTATCGCAACTTCGGCGACGTGACCCTTTACGGTGTCGATCTCTCTTTCGCCTACCATCTGAATCGCCATTGGGACATCGGCGGGAGCTATTCGTATATCAGCAAGAACTTTTTCGCCAAAGACGCCGAACAGGTGCATGACATCTACCTGAACTCTCCGCGGAACAAGTTCGGCCTGTCATTGCAGTACAATAGTCCGAAGCGGCAATTTGAGGCTCAGGCGCGGTTGCGCTATGTTGACGCCTTCAACATGATCAGCCCGTTTATCGGCAGCCGGGTGGATTCGTATGTTCTGGTGGATTTGACATCCGGTATCGACCTGCTGGCGGATACGCGCTTCACGCTGACTGTACAGAACGTCCTGGACAATCGCCATATCGAGTTTGTCGGCGCGCCGGAACTGGGTCGCCTGGCAATCGCCCGCGTGACGCAGACGATTTAGTAGGTCACGCGGACTCGACGCGTGATGATGACAGGAATTCGTCCGGCCTCGGTCGTCCAGCCCTACTTCCCCGCAAACAGAGCCAGCCGATACCGATGCAGCTCGGCGCTGAACACCCCGGCCTTCACGGCCGGATCGGCCCGCATGATCTTCTCCGCCGCCGGGCGATCAGGAGCTTGAAAAACCGCAATCCCCATGCTGGCATCGTCGGTGCGGCCGGCGATCAAAAGCACTTTGTCGGCCAGCAGCCTTTTGAGAAACTCGAAATGCTCACCGATTATAGCCGATTCCTTTTCGGTTGCATCTTCGGCAAAGGTCGGCCTTGGTGGTCGATACACGATAATAAAATGATTGGGGGTCATAAGTAGTACATTCTCCGATGGTCACTCTGGTTGACTGGATCACACTGATCCCTAGCCGCGTTTCGCATTATTAATAATGAATCCACAGGGAGGAAGGAATCACTTTTCGGCAAGATGGGTTGTCGAAACCACAGGGGTCCCCACTCACGGTGCAGCTTTGCGACAATAAAAAGGGCAGAGCCCCAATTCGGCTCTGCCCCTGCTATGGCAGTCTGGTTTTGCGCGCCGAGTTAGTAAGTCTCCCCCCACGCGACGGCAATCATCTCACCGGTGGTACCGTAGGTCACCTTGGCGAGACTGCGGTCATAGTGGAAGCAGGCGAACCGGTCCAGTTTGATCGTGTTGCCCACGAGGGCTCCGAAGACCTGGGTCGTCTGGTCATACTGTATGTGAGCGTCCGGTCCGTAGAAGGCTCCGTTGAAAACGTTGTCCTGGTTGAAGGTAAGCGAGGTGCCGGTCGAGAAAATCAAAGCGTCGGACGGCGTTCCAGTGGCATTGAATACAGAACCCTGGTTGAACAGAATATTACCTGCCACATAGATTCTTACATTTGCCCCCGGTGCAAGAGTGATGCTCGAGTTCTTCCCCAGGGTAATGCTGGAGAAGTAGTACACTCCGCTCTGCATTGTTATGGTACCGCTCTGGCCGGTGGTGAGCGTTTTGGTACCGTTATTATAAGTATAGCCCACGCCGCTCAGGCCGGACTGGGCGATGCTGTTAGATCGCGCCCAGTCCATTTCCGTCGACGGGACCGGATCGAGAGCTACCGAATCCGCTGTCGAGGTCGTGTCGCCGTGGACGGTGTTGCCGGCTCCCAGCGTGATTCCGCCCGGAGTAGCAACCGATACGTTTCCACCGAATTCGACCAGCTGCGCTGAAGTGATGGTACCATTTGAGCCGATATCACCCAGCGAGTCCATCACGGTCGCCGCATAGGTTCCGGAATCCGAGTCGTACGAGTCCGTGCAGGTCTCGCGGTCCAGGACAATTCCGGCGTCGGCAAACATGGCATACCGGAACGGGTACCGGTATACCGGCACGGTCGTCAATTCGATAGTCGTTCGCGAACCCTGGACTTCACCGGTGGATCGTATAATCACCGTATCGAACAGCAGGGTGTCTACCAGCGAATCGGTAAGAGTCACAGAGTACACGCCCGAGCCGAAAGATTTTTCCGCATAGCCGTCGCGCCAGGCGTTGCTGTCGTTGATCGCCCAGAGTGCCTGCTTGGCGCCTGCCTCGGCGACATAGAAGGCCTGGTCCTCGTGGAGTTGGTTGTAGGACAGCTCAATATCGGTATTGGCAGTGTCGATCGTGATGATACCCACCGCCGACACCAGCAACATCAGAGCCAGCACTACCAGGAGCGCCGAACCGCTGTTACTTCTTAACCTCTTCATAGTAGTATCTCCATTCAATGTCACCAGGACATGTGGACATGCTTTACAGAACCTCGCGCCAGGCTACCATGTCGTAGTTGTCTATGCCTTTTCTCTTGATTGTCGCCAGGCTGCGATCGTAATGAAACTCCGCGCTGTTGTGCGCAACGATATCACCGGCCACAATGGAACCGTACAATTCACCGGTGTTCCGGAGATCGGCGGTCCCGTCGGGGTTGTAAAAGACGCAGCTTATATTGCCGCTGTTCTTCAGAATCAGATCTCCGCGGGAATAGATCATCAGGTCGCCGGCATCGCCGCCGGGATTGATCTCTCCCGAGTTCTTCACTTCGATATTGCCGGTGACGTAGATGGTCACCTCGGCCCCGGGCGCCAGATGCAGCGAAGCCGAGTTCCAGAGCGTAATGCTTGAGAAAAAGTACACGCCAGACTTAAGGGTGAACGGACCCGTTGCCTGAAGCTCGTTGGTCCCCGATTTGTAGGTGCAGTTGCCGGACAAACCGGTCTTGGCGGCATTGACGGATTCCGCCCAGGTAAACTCTTCGTCTGATATACGCGGTAGTTCGACTTCCGGCGCGGCATCGGTCACCGTACCGGTGACAGTGGCTCCGGACTGAACCTGCGCTCCGCCGGTGAGCGACGTAGCCACGTCCCCGCCGATAGACGCGCCCAGGTTGACACTTATCGTGCCATTAGACCCCACGTCGCCGCCTTCATTGAGATAGGTCGTGGCGTACTTGCCGGAATCCGAATTGTAAGAGTCGGTCACGAAGCTGTTCTTGATGTCTATCGCACTGTCCGCGAACAGAGCGTACGAGAATGGATATATGATGTCGGGAATTAAAGTCAATTCGACCGTCGAGCGGCAGCCGTCCACTTCGGCCGTTGAGAGAACAATTACCGTGTCCGCCAGGGCAGGGTCGTCAACAGAGTCTCTCAACGTGACCGTGAAGATCCCCTCGCTGAACGGCTCATTTTCGAACCCAGCGCGCCACGACGAGTCGACATTGACCGCCGAGAAGGCCTTGATCGCGCCCGATTCGGCGACATAGAACGCCTGGTCTTCATGTATCTGATTGTATGACAACTCTATCTCCGTACTGGCCGCATCGAATGAAATCATCGCGGCCACCGATGCCAGCAGTATCAACGCCAGCACTACCAGCAGCGCGGATCCCTGCGAATTCTTCAAGCCTGCCATGGCAGTCACTCCGGGTTAATTGACATTCCTGATTTTCACCCGCTCCACGAGCGAGTATCTCTTGTAACCGTCGTTTTCCGTATACTCGTGGTCGCGGCGCACCGACTCCGCGGTCACGGTGATATTCACGTTCGCGGAGTCGACTATTTGATAGTCAATCCCCACCAACTGGTCGGACATCACCGCGGGGCTCGCGCCGTTGACCCTCCGCACGAGACGGTACAACTGCCGCCCCCGTTCGCCTTCCAGGTCAGGAACGGCTGCGGGAACCAGAAAGTAGCTAATCGTATCTACCGGCTGGGTGCCCTGCTGATATACGAAGAGAGTATCGCCGGAAACCTGGTACGGCACGTGGGCGCCGATCTTGTAGCCGGCCATGCGCAGGCACTTCTTCAGCTCGTACACCGTCGTGCGGCAGATATGCTGCAGATCGGAGACGTTTTGCTGGGTCAGCGTGCTGCCGTTCATAGACGAGTAGAACTGAAACGACGCGGTCGCCAGGAGGCCGGTCAGAATAAGGGATATCATCACTTCTATGAGTGAGACACCCGCCGTATTTCGAAGCTTTTTGCTGAACATCTGTAAACCTCCGACTAATCTTTATCAAGCAGAGTCGAGTAGGTCGCCGAGCGCGACACGCCCATCTTGTCCTCCCAGGAGATCACCACTTCCACGCGACACAGGCCCGACGGCACCAGCGTATCGACTGTGTTGTCCCAAATGCGAGTGGCGCGATTATAGCAGCCCTCCAGGCCGGTCTCCTCGTTCTCGAACGGCAGGAGGGGCAGCGACGGGGCGTTTTCGTAGGTCTCGATCGTCTCCTTGGCCAGGTTGCTGACCGTCATCGCGTCCTGCGACATGCTGTTGGACTCGATAGACATAACCACCAGCGGCGCCAGTCCCAAGAGTCCGACAGCCAGGATGATCATCGACACCAAAACCTCGATAAGCGATAAGCCATGTTCATTTTTCATACATATCTCCAGCCTTATTCAGTATGCCGGTCAAGCCTGTAGTGACAAAAGGCGTGCCGATCGGGTGGTGCCCCAAAGATTCCTCAAGTCGTTCTGGTTCAGGGTTATCACGGTGACCGCCCCGTACCGCCGCTAAACCGTACACAGAGACTATGGGCACCTTCCCACACTCAAGAGAGCGAAAACTACAAGTGAACAACGCTGTCGGCTCCTGCCCCGATGCCCCACCCTTGGAGGGGGATGGACAAGCCTCTTTTACAAAACCGACCCCGGTGGCCCACCATTTATGGCAGGGTTGAGATGCCTCTCGCGCGAAGAACTGCCCTCCGCCGGCAGATGAGGGCATCTGCCGGGCACGGTTATAAGGCCACCGGCACATGAAGACCCCGCGCTTCTGCGCGGGGCCGGGCACTTTTCAGGCGTGGAACCCGACTTGGGTTTTGATCCCCACTCCACTACTGAATGATGAATTATGGCGTCGCTGTGATTTCGGTTTTCCCGATCACGCAATCAAGCTCTCGACGTACTGCCGTAGCGAGCGATCGGAGCGTGAGCGGTTTCTTTACAAACGCGCCCACCCCCAGGCGTCTGGCTTCTTCTACGCGCTCGGATTCGGCAAAGCCGGATATGATGATCGCCTTTTGTTCCGGATTCAACTGCACGGCACGTCGGAAGACATCCACCCCGTCCATTCCCGACGGCATGGTCATATCGATGAGGAGCAGGTCGAATTTCCTCGACCCAAGCAGAGTTGCGGCTATTTCGCCGGATCTCACGGCTTCCGCACGATACCCGAGCCGGTCAAGCAGATTCTGCACCACCTCTCGCTGCAGTGCATCATCATCGATCACCAGCACAGACTCTGTGCCACCGACTATCATTGTCTCGTCAGGTCCGGCGACTGCTTCCCGTGTCGCTGGAAAGTACAGATGCACCGAGGTGCCTTCGCCGGGCGTGCCGGCGATGTCGATGTACCCCTTGTGATCCTGCACAATGGCGTGAACCACACTCAGCCCCAGTCCCGAGCCGCGCTTCTTATCGGCTTTCTTAGTTGTAAAGAAGGGTTCGAACACCCGGTCCAATATATATTCGGGAATGCCGGGGCCGGTATCAGAGATAGTCACTTTGACATACTCCCCCGGCTCAATCTGAAGTTGGGAGTCAATGGCATTATTCACGCACCAGTTTTCTGTCGAGATTGTGAGGAGGCCGGCCTCGGGCATGGCGTCGATCGCGTTGGTTGCCACATTCAAAAGCACGCGCATCATCTGTGAGGCGCCGGCTTTGATGGCGAGCAGATCATCGGCAAGCCTGGTATCTATCACAAGACTCGCGCTCCGTGGGCCTATCTGGTCGAGCACCAGCCTGATCACGTCATTGATGTTAACGGGTTCCAGGTCGTAATGGCCGCGCCTTCCGAGTGCAAGGAGCTGCTGGTTGATCTCGGCCATCTGCTCGGCCGCCGACTCGATGGTATCAAGGTAGACCGTCGCCGGATGGTCTTTTCCCAGTTCCTCCCTGACAATCTGCGGATAGGCCACCAGTGGGCCGAGTAGATTGTTGAAGTCATGAGCCACCTGGCCGGCAATTCGGCCCGCAGCTTCCAGCCGCTGGGCGCGCTCGGCCTGCTCCTGTAACCTCTTCAACTCGGTGACATCGGCCAGAAAACACAGAATAGCGTCTTCACCTTCCCACCTGATCAGACTTGCATGAATTCTCACCCATCTCGTCTCGCCGTATCGGGTGATAATCCGGAAATCGTAGCCGGTGGGTACTTGTTGGCCTGCCAGCCGCCTCCGGTAGCGATCGATAACCATGTCTCGATCGTCCGGGTGAATAACAGCCGCAAACGGCAAGGACATCAATTCCTCGAGGCTGTACCCGATTAGTTTTGTAAACGCCGGGTTGGCCAGACGCACGGCGCTCCCCTGCGCCACCACGATCCCCTCTTCCGCTCCCTCGAATAACAGGCGGTACCGTTCCTCCGCCTTCCGAACGGAACCTTCCATCTTCTTCCGCGCGGTGATATCAAGCAGCGCGCCAATAGCGCCGAGATACTCTCCGTCCCGACCGAACCTGGGGGTCGCAGACACGAGAACGTGCTTGTGCACGCCTTTCCTGGAGATAATGGGTAGCTCGTAGCGAGTGGCGTGGTTGCTTTTGCGAAGGGCGGTTTGCTGATCGATTACCGGCCTATAATCGTCGTTGATGTAGTCGAAAACCGTTGTTCCCAGAACCGCATCGCAGTATGGCTGGTCGAAAATGGCGGCGCATGCCGGATTGACAAATATGAATACTTCATTCTCGTCAACGATCCCAATTCCCTCCTCTATGGCGTTGAACAGTTCCTCGTAGCTGAGATCGACTATCGAATGGCCGATACAGCGTCCGGACGTATATGTGGCGGGAGGAGGGTCGATCGCGCAAGAGTGCGACGCGGACAGTTGGCAACCTATCGCATTTTGTAATGCGGCGAGCCGCGACCGTAGCCGATCTAACTCGGCCACCAGCGGGTTCTGTTTTGATTTCTGCTCAGACAAATCGAAACCTGTTGACCCCGGAGCTCATGTACGGCCCGTCTTGAAGCACCAACACGAGACGCAATAATCTGGCATCGGGGAATACTTTACGTTATTATCGGCATTTTGGGCCGTGGAATTCACCTTCATGATGCCAGACGACTCGGGCGCCCCCGGTCGCCACTGTGCCCCGCCAGCTTGCGGGTGGGATTGAAACGACCCTCGCACAAAGTGGATAAGCCTCTCGCGTGAGGTCCTGCCCTCCGCCGGCAGACGAGGGCATCTGCCGGGCACCAGGCATACCCCCTCCGCCAAACTGTCATCCACGAAACGTCATCTTGGCTGTCTCTGCGGAAATCTGTATATTTCGTACCGTACCATGGCCAACAAACAGACAACATGGACCACAGTCAGCAAGCGATCCCCCCAGAACTCGACCATCAAAATCGGCGTCAGTTCCTGCCTGCTGGGCCACGCGGTACGTTTTGACGGCGGCGACAAGCGGAATTCGTACATCACCGACACTCTCAGGTCGTGTGTAGAATTCGTGGCGGTGTGTCCTGAAGTCGAGATGGGGCTGCCCGTCCCAAGAGAGCCGGTGCGCCTCGAGGGAACGCCCGACGAACCCCGCATGGTTAGCGTTTTCAGCGGTACCGATTGGACCGTGCAAATGAATCGTTATGCCCGCGGGCGTGTGCGGTGCGACGATATCGCCGATTTGAGCGGTTTCATTCTCAAAAGCCGGTCGCCATCGTGCGGTCTCGAGCGCGTAAAGCTCTATCGCGCCCGGAACAGGATAAGAGAGGATGGCGTGGGGTTATTTGCCCGTGCTCTTACGGAACGATTCCCGCATCTCCCGGTCGTGGAAGAACATGAACTGGCCTACCCTGCACGACGCGACAGGTTCCTGATCCGCGCGGCAGTCTATCATCGACTGCAGCAGCTTTATCGAAAGCGATTCAGCCGCCGGGAAATGCTGCGCTTTCATTCGGAGCACCGACACCTGGTGTTGGAGCAAAGTCGAGCGCGTTGCCGTCAACTGGATCGCCTGTCGGCATCAATAGAAAGCATGTCGGCATCTGAATTCAGAGATCGGTACCTGGCGCTTTTCATGGAGGGGTTGGCCTAGCCGGCTACGGGCGCCGCCCACGCAATTCGCCCCGGTAGCCCACCATTTAAGGTGGGATTGGGACAACTCTCGCGCGACAACGCCTCGTAAAGGGATCTCGATAGCACGTCAGCCAAAGCCACTCTTCGGCAGGCCTGGGGTGACTTACAGGTGACCGGCGCAGCGTGCGCCGCGGAGGGCACCAGCAACCATGTCACCTTCGTTCAGCGCTTACTCGAACTGGAAGAACGAAACTGCCGCGCCGGTGGGATCCAGCACCGTGATAAACCGCCCCATGTTCGGCACCGGCATCGGGCCGACCAGCACTTGTCCACCCAACTCCTTGACTTTGGCACAGGTGGCGTCGATATCGTCCACGGTTATGTACGCCATCCAGTGCGACGGCACCTCCTTGGGGACCTGGGCCGGCATGGCCACCATGCCGCCGGCGCTCTGTTCCATCCCGTCGACTTTGAACATCGTGTAGTTCATACCGGGCATGCCGGAATCGTTCAGTTTCCAACCGAGGAGCTGGGAATAGAACTTGCCGGCCGCGCCGGTGTCGCGGGTGACCAGTTCGTTCCAGCAGAAGGTCCCGTGCTTGGGCATGTTGTCAGCCATGAGTGAACTCCTTTTGTCGGTAGTAGTTTGTCGTAGTTCTGATACGCATTCCAAATACGGGAATTCCCGACCAACTGTTTACAGGAAAATTCGCCCCGGTGACCCTCCCCTTTGGTCGGGCAGCCCGCCGCCGCAAGACGCACAGCGCAACAACAGACCTTATCGCTCCCGACTGCTCTCTATTGTCGATTTCAAAACAACTGCACGCCCAGAATATGGACCGCACTAAGGTAAAGTCCGATCAGTACAAAGACCACACCAGTCGTGAGGCGTGCCCAGCGTTCCAGCGCAGTCAGGCGGTTGAACACACCGCCGATGAACCGGGTTCCGACGGCAATCAGCACCGCGAACGCCACCACCGGTATAGCCGTGCCGATTCCAAACACGGTGGGCACCAGAATTGTCGATTGGCTTTTCACGGCCAGTGGTATCAGGCTGCCAAAGTAAAGCGCGGCCGAAACCGGACAGAAGGACAATGCAAACAGAACACCGAGCAAACCGCCGCCCCAAAGACCTTGGCGAGCCAGTCGCTCCTGCGTGCCCTCTGCGACAGCCGGACCGGTTCCTTTGAAGCGCAGTGCGCCGAGCAGGATCAAGCCGGCCACCAGAAGAATCGGCCCGAGAAATTCGTTGAAGTGATTCTGCAAGAAGAACGACAGCTTCGGCACCGCCATGGTTCCGGCTACAGTCAACGCACCTACCGCCACATAGACCGCACTCCGCCCCAGCGTGTACATCAGGCCGGTCGCAATCACCCGAGCCGGGCTGGTCACTTGTCTGCCTATATACGAAATGGCCGCGACATTGGTCGCCAGCGGGCAGGGGGAAATCGATGTAAGAAACCCCAGCGTGAACGCCGACCCGACCGCAAGCAGCAGCGTGTCCATCACTTGCTCGGCGCCGCCAGAAATGCCCTGGTCTGCCTTTGTACGAAATTGACGTAAGCTTCTTTATCGCCCACCAACTGCCAGATGCTGTCGAGGTTTATCCACGCAATCTCCTTGCCTCCGCCCACCCG
Source organism: Candidatus Zixiibacteriota bacterium (assembly GCA_040752815.1). Lineage (NCBI taxonomy): Bacteria > Pseudomonadati > Candidatus Zixiibacteriota > Candidatus Zixiibacteriota bacterium. The sequence goes on along the minus strand of JBFMGC010000023.1, from coordinate 17,675 downwards.
CGACAGAATCAGCGCCTTGGTGTAGAGCTGATAATCATCAATATAATGTGCGTTTTCCTCCCGATCCCAATTGATCGTTCGAAAAACGACCAGACTGTCCCTGACCTCTTTCTCGAGTCCGACCTCAATCGCCTCGCGCGAGTATGCCTCCAATTTGGTGCAGGTAGCACAGCGGACGTCGCCGTGAAAGTAAGTGGCGTAGATGATACTTACGACCGTCGCGGAATCGGTACTCACTTCTTGTGCCTGAGTTGCCGTATCCACCGCACGCACCGCCTTGTCATCAGCGGGCTGTTCAGCGACAGCCACCACGCCTGTTGACAACATAATCGCAACCGACAACCACATCCGATTCCTCATTTGATCACCTCGAAAAGCCGTTCGGGATTGAACTATTTCAGCAACTTTTTCAAGTCGTCGAGCGATGGCACCTTTCCGGACACTTTGACCTGGCCGTCGACCACCAGCGCCGGTGTCATCATCACGCCGTAGGTTGTAATTTCACGAATGTCAGTCACTTTCTGGACCTGGCAATCCAGGCCGATTTCGCGGGCGGCCCGTTCAGTCTGGCTGAGCAATTCCTGGCACCGGGCGCATCCGGGGCCGAGGACTTTTATGTCTTTCATTGTACCATCTCCTCAGAACAACGCACCATACACGACTCCGGTGAAAGTGGCCATGGCCACCACCAGGACAATATACACAATTGTCTTTCTTGTGCCCATGATCGACCGAAGAACGAGCATATTCGGAAGCGACAGCGCCGGTCCCGCGAGCAGCAGCGCCAGTGCAGGACCCTTGCCCATACCGCTGCCGATCAGCCCCTGCAGGATTGGTACCTCGGTCAGTGTCGCGAAGTACATGAAGGCTCCAACCACCGACGCGAACAGGTTCGACGCCAGGGAGTTGCCGCCCACGGAGGCGGCGATCCACTCCGACGGGATCAACCCTTCGTGGCCAGGCCTTCCCAGGAACAGACCTGACAACAGCACTCCGGCGAGGAGCAGCGGCAAAATCTGTTTAGCGAAACCCCAGGTCTGGTCGAACCACTCACCGCCTTCGCCTTTATTGCGGGCCGAAATGACTGACAAACCGACCACCGCCACAGAAAAGGGAGTGAGCCGGGTCTCCGGGAAAATTGCCGCCGTCAGCGCCGCGGCCAGCCCGACCGCGACGACACGCCAGACCCTGAATCCAAACCAGAGCACGAGCACCAGCCCCAGAAGTGCAGCCGCAACCGAGGTGATCCACCACTTGAACGAATAGACCCACGTCCAAAAACCGGCGCCTGCCTCGGGCTCGGCCCAGTTGGCAAAGACCAGGATGGCAATCATGAGGCCGAAATACACACCAGTCTGCCAGAGTGGGCGTCCCGGCTTCTCTTCGGGCAGCGCCATCTGGGCGTTCACGCGCTCGGTGTCATCCTTCCGAAAGATGACATGCATGAGGAGACCGATCAGAATGGCGAACACGACTGCCCCGACGGCTCGGGCAGCCCCAAGTTCCAGCCCGAGAATCCTCGCTGTGAGAATGATCGCGAGCACGTTTATCGCCGGGCCGGAATAGAGAAACGCACTGGCCGGACCGAGCCCGGCGCCCATGCGATAAACACCCGCGAACAAGGGCAACACCGTGCAGGAGCAGACCGCCAGCACCGTGCCCGACACGGATGCCACCCCATACGCCAGAACTTTGTTTGCTCCGGCTCCCAGGTACTTCATAACGGATGCTTTGCTGACAAATACGGCGATCGCCCCGGCGATGAAAAACGCCGGTATCAAGCAGAGCAGCACATGCTCACGCGCGTACCATCTCGTCAATTCAAGAGCTTCCGTGACCGCGCCGTTGAAACGGGCGCTTTCGTTCGGCAAGTGATAGACGAGCAGGAAAACAGCTGCGATAGCTGCCAGTGGTTTCCATTCGTGCTTCCAGTCAGTCATAGTCAAGCTTCTTAATGTGGGCGGCAGAGCCTGCCCCAACTCGATCGGCGGTCCTCGCCTGCCCCGCTACCGCTTCGCCGCAGCGGCCGCCTGCCGCGCGTTGGCCTGCAGCACGCTCTCGACACATCCGAAGAAATTCAGGATACACGGCACCCTGAGGCGATACCAAACCTGCAAACCGCGCTTCTCGTCTTCCACCACACCGGCCTGCTTGAGCACTGTCAGGTGCTTGGAAACTGTCGAGACATCGTCGCCGACCATATCCCGCAGCTCGCAGACACAGCGTTCTTGGCGGGCTAGTTGATCGACAATGAGCAGTCGGGTCGGGTGCGCCAGCGCCTTGATGATCCGGGCGCGAGCCGCGTAGGTGGTTTTCATCCGTGCGTTCATAGAACCTCCGAAATCGATATTTGCTGTTTGGCAAAATAACCAACTAATGTTAATTGTCAAACCAATCATTCGGTAGCGAGACCCCTAAAACTTTACTGTTCAGCAAGGCGTATTGGTCTGCCGGGCCACGAAATTGTCAGCGCCGCCCCATACCTTGACTACGTGCCTTGTGAATGCTATAAAGGGACCAGGCGTGGCCTGGCAACGATAACAGTCACGAATTAGCCCCGAGCCACTCCGAGCCGGTCGCACCTGGGAGTTTTGCACACTGGTTTTGCAGACACAGGAGACGTAGTAATGAGTGAATTATTGGACAATACTACCGCCAGACGCAATGTTCTAAAGCATCTGATTCTCCAGCTTCACCAGGGCCAGGCCCCGGAGCAGGTCCGGCCGCAACTGGTCCGCCTGCTGGGGCGGGTCCCCTACGATGAGGTAGTCGCCGTGGAGCAGGAACTGATATCCGACGGCATGCCTGCGTCGGAGATCCTCAGTCTCTGCGATCTGCACTCCGCCGCTATGAAAGGGGCGATAGATACCTCCGGGGCCAAAAGCGTTCCTCCGGGCCACCCGGTGCACACGTTCAAGATGGAAAACCAGGCCCTGGCCGGTGAACTTGCCCTGACCGACAAGCTGTTTTCGGAAATAGCGGGACTGCCCGAACAGGCCGATGCCACCGAGCCGATGGGGCAGCTTCGCGTGCGTTTCAGTCGCCTCAGCGATATCGACAAACACTACCGTCGCAAAGAGAACCTGTTGTTTCCGTTTCTCGAGAAGAAGGGGATAACCGGCCCGCCGACTGTCATGTGGGGCAAGGATGACGAAGTCCGTGAGCTACTGAAGGGAGCGATAGAAGCATTGGCCGGCGCGCCCAGTTTTGCTGCCGGCGAAGCCCAGGGGGTGATCGAGCTGGTCCTGAAACCAACCACCGAGGCGATCAAAGAGATGATTTTCAAGGAAGAAGAAATCCTCCTTCCGATGTGTCTCGATAAGCTGAACGATGCCGAGTGGTACGCAATCTATGTCCAGAGTCCCGAAATCGGCTACTGCATCTATGACCCGTCAGCCACGTGGTCGCCCGGCGGAGTGCCCGAGGTTCAGCGCGAACCGGTAGACGAAGCCGGAGTCCGTTTTGACACCGGCAGCCTGACTCCGACCGAACTGGAGGTCATCCTCAACACAATTCCGTTCGATCTGACCTTTGTCGGCGCCGATGACACGGTGAAGTATTTCACGCAGGGGCGGGAGCGGATTTTCGCGCGCAACCGGGCGATCATAGGCCGCCAGGTGCAGATGTGCCACCCGCCCAACAGCGTGCATGTGGTGGAGCAGATCATAGCCGACTTCAAAGCCGGCCGTCAGGATCGGGCGCCGTTCTGGATCACGCTGAACGGGAAGTTCATTCATATAGAGTATTTTGCGGTTCGTGATCGCGAGGGGAAGTACCTGGGGACGCTTGAGGTGAGTCAGGACCTGACCGAAAAACGTTCACTGACCGGCCAGCAGCGGCTGCTTTCGTATGTGAAGGAAGAGTCTTTGTGAGCGACGAGAAACTGCTGATCACGCCACAAACCAAAGTCGGCGAATTACTGAAAGCGTACCCGGAGATCGAGGAAGTACTTATCGCGATCGCCCCGGAGTTCAAGAAGCTGCGCAATCCGATCCTGCTCAGAACAGTGGCCCGAGTCACCAGCCTCGCGCAGGCTGCGCGGGTAGGCGGCGTGCCGGTCGGCGATCTGGTCCGGCAGTTGAGACAGGCGGTGGGACAGCCCGACATCGATGTATCAGCGGAGCCGCCTTCGGAGAGCGCCGTGTCGAGCACCCCGCCGGAGTGGTTCAGGCAGGAACCGATAAAACAGAGCCACGATGCCCGCCCGCTTATCGAGGCCGGTCTTCAACCAATCGGGCGGGTGCTGGGCGATCTCGAAAGTCTACCCCACGACGTCATATACGAACTGATCACGCCTTTTGAGCCCGCGCCGCTAATCGACAAGGCCAGAGCAAAGGGCTTCGACACGTGGACGCGCGCGGTTTCGGCCGGCGAATATCGAACCTACTTCCGGCGCTCCCCGGGCTGAAGTCTGACATCAATCCGCCAGCGCCAAAGCCACTTCGTTGCACTGCGCGGCCGTACCGACCACATAGAGCAGGTCGCCTGGTTCGAGGCGGACGTCACCGGCCGGGTTGCTGATCAACTTCGCCCCTCGCATGATCGCCAGCACGTTCACGCCGAACCGGTTGCGCAGCCGCGCCTCGGCGAGTGTCTGGCCGAGCGCCGGGCAGGTTGACCCCACTTTGACGGCGCTTATTTCAATCTCCGACAGGTGCACCTGCAGGTCACCCAGGCTCGGCGACCGCGGAGTCAGGCTTCGGAACATCTCGTAACTGTGTGAGCGGAGCTCCGCGGTCAGTTTCTCGATATCGTCCCGCGGCACGAGATACTTGGTCAGAACGCGGGTGAAGATCTCAACCGAGGTCTCAAATTCCTCAGGAATGACCTCGTTGGCGCCGTTTTCGTACAGGGCGGCCATTTCGATCACAAAGCGCGTCCTCACGATAATGTACACGCGCGGACTGAGCTCGCGAATGGTGTGGGTGATGCGGCGGGAGGTAATCGGATCGGATATCGCGATCACGACAATCCGGGCGCGTTCGATTGCCACCTCCTTGAGCAGCTCGCGACTGGACGCGTCGCCGTAGCGGATCGGTTCCCCCTCGGCTTTCACCGCACGGACGGTGTCCGGGTTCATTTCCACAATGACGTACCTGATCCCCGCCGCCTTGGCCGCGCGGGCGATATTACGGCCGTTCAGCCCGAATCCAATTATCACCAGGTGGTTTTCAATCGCCTGATCGCCCTCGCGCCCGCCCGCCAGGCCGCGATACGATCCCGATTCAAACCGCCGCAGGAACGGCCAGCTCGAGACCGCCGCGGCCACGCTTGGCGCGAGGCTTATCAGGAACGGGGTCAGGCCCATGGTCAGAATGGCGACCGCCAGAAAGAGCTGGTAATGCCCGGAGTCAATCAGGCCCGATGACAATCCAACTTTGGAGAGAATAAAGCTGAACTCCCCCACCTGGCCGAGCGCCAGGCCGATTATGATCGCCGCCCGCGATGACATCCCCAGGGCCAGCGCCACGCCTGCGGCGATAATCGTCTTGATGAGAATGACCAGCAGACCTCCGCCGAAAACCGCACCCGGATGGGACAGAACCGTGGAGGTATCCAGCAACATCCCGATCGAGACGAAGAAAAACCCGGTGAACACCGCCTTGAACGGCAGAACTCCCTCGAGCGCCTGACTGCTGTATTCCGAGTCGGAGATAATCAGCCCGGCCAAGAACGCTCCCAATCCGAGTGACAGCCCCAGTTCGAACGTAGACCACGCCACCGCCATGCCGATCAGCACTACGCTGAGCAGGAACAGCTCGCGACTCCGTGTGCGCGCCACCTGGTAGAGCACGGTCGGCACGAGATATCGCGCCAGTACCACCACCAGGATCACAACAATTAGACCTTTGAAGAGCAGCCTGAACAACGACTCAGTCAAACCGCTGTCGGCGCCGCTCAACACCGGCGTGATGATCATCATCGGAGCGATTATTATGTCCTGAAAGATCAATATCGCCAGGGTGACGCGCCCGTTGGCGCTGTCCAGCTCGGCCCGGTCCTGAAGGGCCTTCAGGACGATAGCGGTACTGCTGAGCGACACCAGGAAACCGGCGAACACCGCCTGGCTGAGCGTGAAATCGAGCCAGGCCACCAGCAGTGTGACCACAACGATCGTGAGCACCACTTGCAGCCCACCCCCCAACAGAGCGGAGCGGCTGGAGTGCAGAAGGTCCTTGACGGAGAACTCGATCCCGATGGCGAACAAAAGCAGAATGACCCCGATCTCCGCGAGCATGTCGACTTCGTGTGGGGAGTGAATCAGACTGAAGCCGTGCGGGCCGATAGCCAGCCCGGCAATTAGAAACCCCACTATCGGCGGGAGCTTCAGGCGATGGCACACCAGCAGGCCGGCCACCGACGCGGCGAAGATCAGTACCAGGTCCTGCAAAATGTACATGTTTTCAGACCGGCCAATTGGAATTGCCCTCGCTTGTAGCCTGCGCGTATCGCAGGAACCGTTCGGTATCGAGGGCAACCAATAATAGTCCGCTGCCGCCGGCCGAATCAACCAGAAAGCTCGCCCCCTTTCCGCTTGTCCGGCCCTCGTGCAATGCCGTATTTTTGGCCAGCTTATCGCCGGAGAGGTATGTGATTATGACCGACGAACGCCCCCCTGGGCTCGATATCGACGCTATCCTGGACCGCGCGACGATGGCCGCGGCCGCCTTCCGAAAACTCAACCAGGAGCAGACCGACCGGATTGTCCGGGCTGTCTATGAAGCCGGATTCGACAACCGCATCCGGTTGGCGAAGATGGCGTGCGACGAGACCCGGCTCGGTATCTGGCGCGATAAAGTCATCAAGAACGTCATCGCCACCCGCATCGTCTACGAGGACATCAAGGATATGAAGACGGTGGGGGTGATATCGGAGGACGCGGAAAAAGGGATTGTGGAGATCGCTCAGCCGATCGGTCCGATATTCGCAATCACGCCCGTGACCAACCCAACCTCGACTGTCCTGTTCAAAATACTCATTTCTCTCAAATCGCGTAACCCGATTGTCATCCGCCCGCACGGAGCCGCGAAGAAATGCTCCATCGAGGCGGCCCGAATCTGCTACGGCGCCGCGCTCAGCGCCGGCGCGCCGGATCACTGCATCCAATGGGTGGCCAGGTCAACCGAGCAGGAGACTTTGACCCTGATGAGCCACAAAAAAACCGCCATGGTTCTGGCCACCGGCTCGACTGCGCTCGTTCGCGCGGCATACAGTTCCGGCAATCCGGCAATCGGTATCGGCCCCGGCAACGTGCCGGTGTTTATCGGTATGAGCGCCGACGTGCCGTTTACGGTGGAACAGATCTTCCTCTCCAAAACCTTTGACAACGGGACTATCTGCGCAAGCGAACAGGCGCTCGTAGTCAGAGGGTGCCATGTCGAGCAGGTCAAGCGGCTTTTACTCGAGCGCAAGGCGTACTTCCTGACCCAAGAAGAGATCAAGCGTCTCGAACCGATCGCTTTCAACGTCGAGCATCGGACCATGCGCCCCGAGGTGATCGGCCAGCCCGCAACTAAGATAGCCGAAATGGCCGGTATCAACGTCCCACCCGATACCACGCTGCTAATTGCCGAATTGGACGAGGTCGGCCTGCAATCGCCACTCTCGCTGGAGATACTCGCGCCAATTCTGGCGTTTTATCGGGCTGACGATATCGAAACCGCCATCGAGCTCTGCCGCAAGATCAACGTCAATGGCGGCCTGGGGCACACCATCAGCATGTTCTCTACCAACGAGGAGAGGATACGGTACTTTGCCTCGACCATGAACGCCGGCCGCATTCTAATCAATACGCCGGCATCACACGGCGCGCTCGGCGGGACCTACAACGCGCTGAGGCCGTCGCTCACCCTGGGATGCGGCACCGGCGGCAAGAACATCACGACCGACAATATCAGCGCCATGCATCTGCTCAACATCCAGCGCATCGCCCGCCGCAAGGTGAGTCCGTGTATCTCCCCCGAGGCGATTGCGCTGTATTTGAACGAATCGGTCACTGCGGCTAATCTCGAACCGGGCTGCCGCGAAACGTTGTAAGGTAGCAAGAAAAAGGCCCCGTTGAATTCACGGGGCCCGAACTCAGACTCGATTCCTAAAAGACTATCAGTGACCCTTCAAGGTTGAACTTGCCAGTTGCGAGAAATCGCCACTAGACGGAGATCCAATCGGAGTGTGAACGAGCGGGGCATAGGTCGCAGCCCACTCCTTGGTTTCTGATGTGTGGCACTGCAGACAGGCAAAGTCAAGCGTGATATAGCCGTTGGCGAAAAGTCCATCTTGGGTGAACATCGCCGCGTTCGGATCCATGTTGATCGTCCAGCTATGACTGCGCACATCGCCAGTAAACGTGGTAGCATTAGCGACCGCCGACTTACCGGTTTTAGCCATGTGGCAATCGATACAATCCGGACCGGCCTCACTTGCCGCATGGCCTATCCCACTGGCCAGAAAGCCCTGGGTCTCCGCGAGGTGGCAACTTTCACACGCCACTTTTATCGCGGATTCTCGCTCCGGATTATCGGCATGCAGTCCTATATGAGGATTATGGCAGTCCACGCATTCCAGCGCGGCATGCTTGGTGCGGAACATCTCGTTCCATTGTTCGTGATGTTCGACCCAGCCGCTCTTCGCAGGAATCTTCTGTACGCTGCCTCTTATATGGCATTTGCCACACGCCTCCGATGATCGATCGATCTCCATCGCAAACTTATATGGCTCGGCGGCATGGAATTCGCCCGGACCATGGCATTCCTCGCACTGAACCCCGTTGAATGTCCAGGTACCCACCAGACCTGGCAGGCCTCCCTGATGGCCCGTATCCACATAATTGGTCATATGGCACGGTCCACAGTCGTACGGTTTGCGCGGCGCCGTGGCTGCATCGTAAGAGACAAATTGCTGGGTTTCAAAGTTGTACTGGCGGTTAGCGCCGGTGAGGATGTACCCCTCATTGTCGATATAGCGCGCTTTCCACCAAAAGCCCCCGATCACCATCGAGATGTTATCCCAACTGACATCGGAGGGATTCGGGACCGACGTGAACGGGTAGTATTGGCCGACCGGCAACCTGGCCGAGTCGGCGTCATTCAGTTTGTAGGGATGCCCGGTGTTGCGAAACGTCGCGAGCACACCCTCATGGCAACCTGAGGTGCCGCATTCGGCGCTGCCGACATACGCCGCATCTTGCGGACTCACCTCCTTGATCACTTCAGTGGTCGTGACCGTCTTGCGCTCGCACCCGAACTGCATCAGCAGCGCCGCGAGCAGAAGCCCTGTCAACCAGATTAACTTGGTACGCATATCATCCTCACTATCTTAAAACGTCACGTTTCTGGCGATATAAACTCTAACGATGTTTGCGGTATAGTACTGGCCGACAAACAGCAGATCGTCGGCATTGAAGGCGTCATAGGACGCACCCAACACGTAGTCGTCCTTGAGGAAATAGGCGGCGTCGAAGCCGACGCTGAATTTCTCAGCATTCTGATCACGGCGGCTCCGGTAATAGACACCCCTCGCCGATACTTCGATGTTCTCGTACCGCCTGGGATGCACCGATCCCTGAACTATATGGTCTGAGAACTCATAATTCACACCACGGCTGTTGTTCTGGTATTCCCCTACATAGTAAGCATACGACACATTGACTGAGCCAAGACGCTTGACTTTGATGTTGGCCACCGTCGACCAGACCTGGTAATCAACGCGGGTTTCAGTGCTCTCGTATCCCGCCGAATCACGTAGAACCGGCACCGGATCGTGCGTGGTCACCCGGCTGGACCACTGAACGCACAGGTCGCCGTATTCAGGGACCGAATAGCGTCCGGAGATCTTAAAGCGACTGGAGGACTGATCGCCTGTAAGAGTCGTTCCGTCGACCACATCTTTGTCCAGAAACGAAGCTGACGCCTTCGCGGTGAAGCGGGCGCCAATGCGTCCCCAGGTAGATACAAGGAGACCGTGCGCTTCGGTTCGATTGGTCAGATCATCGGCGATCCGGTTTTCGTAACCCACCCTGATCCCATATCCGGTGCGCCAGAGTTTACCGATGGTGACGGTGTTGGTGGCGTTGTCCGTCTCCCTGTCCAAAGTAGTCTGATCGGTGCGGGCGAATACCAGGCGATACTCGAGTTGATAATCGCGGGGGAGGTCCCACCTTGCCGCTCCCCAGCCGAGATTGGTCTTTATCTCACCGGGAAGATCGCCGTAGTCCTTTCGATATTGATATCCGCCGGAGAGAGAGACCTGATCAAGTTTCGGCACCGGAGTGGAAGCGTCGAAACGGAAAGCGTCTGCGGTTCGATCAACCTGCGACGGGTCGGACTGAATCTCCTGGGTCAGTTTGAAACGCTGATAAGACACATCGATGTTTCTCCCCCGGTGGGCGACGTGTGCCCCGGTGGTCACGGTGGAGTAGCGGAAGTCCATTGGCGCAATGCCTCTGGTCACCGCAAGCGCGTCCTGATAGTCGCCGTGACGGTCAATCAGGTAAACGCCGCCGTACAACTCCACTTCGCGGATCGGCCGGACGGAGAGTTGTGCGCTCGTGGTGCGTCGCCTTGTAAACCGACCACCCTCAAAGTCGTAGAATCTCCTATACTGATCGTTATGCAGGTCCAGGCGGAACTTGCCGGTTTTCTCGATTCCGAATGTCAGGTTGCGGTTGTTTAGAGTCAGGTCCGTCAGATCAGATGTCACCCTTACGCCGTTTTGAAACTGGAATGAAAACCGTTCCAGTGAGAGCCCCATTCCGGAATAGACATTGAATGTTTCCTGGTTCAGAGCACGGTCACCCACTTCATCGGTAAATAGGTATCCGGCTTTGACGGTGCCCGAGCCTGCCGATGCCAGCGATTTGAATGGCAGCAAGCCGATCATGATGATCACCGGAAGGCAACTGATGCTATGTCTTGTTCGACACTCTGTCCTGTTCATTGCTCTCCGCACCCCAGTCTTATAGTTCGTGACACTGAGTGCAATCCTGCGGGCTGCCCAGCCGGGCCTGCAGCATCGGGTCAAGCAGTTTGTGACTCGTCATCGAACCGTGTACGCCGGTGTGACATGCGAAACAGTCCTCGATATCGCGCACGAATCCGTGCAGGGCCGGTAGATTGCGATGGCCCGGCGGTTCGACGTGACACTGTCTGCACAGCGCCGCTCCGGGCTGGCGCAGCAAGCGGTCATTCTCGCTGCTGTGCGGCGCATGACACTCAAGGCAACTGCCCCCTTCGACCAGAGACGCGCTCGTTGCGGGATGTTCGTACGGAAACGGACCGCTTTGGACCGGATGACAACTCTGGCAAACACGCGCCTGGTCATAGGCCACACCATGGTCTGACCTCTTGACAAAGCTATGACAACTTAAACAGGTAACAGCCCGCTGATTCACCGGGTGTTGCGAGCGGCGATGCATCGAGCCGACAACATCTTCATGGCAGGGTCGACAAAACTCGGCGCGATCGCTCAGCAGAAGCGCCGCCGATCCGCCATGCACCTTGTGGCAACTGGCGCAGTTAAGCTGCTGCTGGGAGTGAACGTCGAAACCAGAATCATCGAGCTGCTTGTGGGCGTCGTGACAGGCTGAGCATACAGCCCGCGCTTCCGCGCCAACCATCCGGCTCGGATTAGTGATATTGTCTTTAGTCGGATCTTCTAAATGTATCTGGCCACCCTCATGACAGGATACACACCAGACTTTGCCGCTGCCCGTAGGTCCGAGTGCATGGGCAGTTCTTGCTAACCCGGCATCATATTCCTCGTGGCAGGAAAGACAGCTGCCGTCATCAACGGCCGGTTCCTCGCCCTTAAGTGGAAGAGACAAGAGCGTAATAAGAACGATGGTCACCGTGTGCGCGGTAAGTTCACGGCGGCGCACGGTCCGAGCGGAAGTCAGTCGAGTTGTGATCATTTAGTCCAACCAGTCAGCACAGCACGCATCATGACAGTACTGTGACACAATCGCTGCGAATATAAACTCAGCCGCTACTCGCAATCAAGACAAATCTTCTTTTTTCGGTCCTATTTGTCGGCGAAATTTTATCATGCCATTAGAGAGCCATCCTTTGTTCTTGCAGTCGCCAGCCGGCTTGCAGGCTCTCGAGCCTCTGCACTACGGATGTAACCAACTGGACATCAATAAGATTCGTTGGCGCAAGCAGGCCCGTCGCTGGATCTGTCACCTTCTCTCAACGGGAACACTTGACTGATTGAACAATTAATATATATTCAGTCTTGATTGGAGAGTGAGTCAGCACTTTGGCAAAACCGACTAACATAATCTACCATCGCCTGGCGGCTGTTCTGGTCATCCTGACCCTGGTAGCTCCGACTTTCGGAGCGCTCGCTCACCCCGACGATTGCTGCGCCGAAAGCGAATGCAGCGATTACTGGCGCTGTGGCTGCCATTACCAGCCACTGGCCACCTCACCCGGGAGTCCTGTCGGGTCCGAGATTTTCCTGCAGGCTGAACGGCTTGTCAGCGATATTCTTGTCGACTTGCGTCCGCCCCATATCGATGGGCGCGATCACCCTCCTCGTCTGATCGCGTAGCTCTATTTCCGCCTTCGCGGCGGACACCCAATCAACAATTGTAGCGGGTACATCGGCCCCGGCGCATCTACGTTGCCCGGCCCGACTCCCGCGTGGAGAATCAAAAGCTATGCGAAGAACATTGGCATACCTGGCGCTCATTTCGCTCGGAATCGTGATCGGCACGGGCCTTTCCGGGCTGTTTCGCGGCAATACGGTTAACATGCGCCCGGAAATCAGCGAAGCGCGCGCTATCGGGCAAGAGCCCAGGGCCGAGGAGGCTGCGCTGGACATCGCCGACCGTGGAACCGACTGGTGCGCCGAGCATCGCGTCCCGGAATCTGAGTGCACGAAGTGTAATCCGCAACTGGTCGACGTTTTCAGAGCGAACCACAACTGGTGCGGCGAGCATAATCTGCCCGAGTCGCACTGCCGTCAGTGCAATCCGTCATTGACGTTTCCGCAGGAACCGGTCGAAGTCGTGACTGCTGAGCCGGTGACCGCGACAGTTTTCTTCCCCGCCAACGAACCGGGCTGCACGTCGGATAAGGCGGTGATCCGCTTTGCTTCCCAACGTACAGCCGAGCGCGTTGGCCTCAAGGTCGAACCGGCGATGCCCGCTATGGCGGCGGCGGTTATGATTGAGGCTCCGGCGGAGATCGTGTTTGACGAAACCAGAACTGCGGCGGTTACTACCACCGTGCCCGCCACCGTCATCCGGTGGCTGGTAGATCCCGGGCAGCAGGTTGGCGAGGGACAGCCTCTGGCCGATGTGGAATCCCCTGAGGTGGCGCAGCTAAAGTCAGACTACCTGACCGCTCACGCCGACTGGACCCGCGACCAGCAGCAGTTAACACGCGCCCGAGAACTTGCCCTCAAAGATCTCATCAGCCAGTCCGAGCTCCAGGACGTTGAGGCGTCGGAGAAGGCGGCCTTGTCGGAGGTCAACGGCGCGGTGGGGCGGCTTCGTGCGGCAGGTCTGGGCGAATCCGACCTGCAAAACCTGCTGGATTCCCGCGATACCGGCCCCCGCTGGCTTATTCGCGCCGCCATGGCCGGTACTATCCTCGAGCGCCGCGCTCCCCTGGGCGAGCAACTGCCGGCCGGTTCGGCATTCGGACTGCTGGGCCGACCGAGCGCCCTCTGGATCCAGGCTCATGTCCGTGAACAGGACCTGACCGCTTTTCGCCTCGGTCAGAAGGTGACATTCTCGGTCGACGGTGAAGCGCTCGCTCGCACCGAGGGCGAGGTTATCTGGGTGTCGCAGTATCTCGAACCGGACACGCGCACCGGTATCGTTCGGGCCCGGGTGACGCGCCCCGATCCGGAACTGCGCGCTCATCTCTTCGGACGCATTCAGTTGCAGCAGCCGGGCGGTTCCTCGGCCTTGCTGGTCTCCAAGGATGCCGTGCAGTGGGAAGGCTGCTGCCACATTGTGTTTTTGCAGGAGGCGGTTGACCGCTATCGCCCGCACAAAGTGGCTATTGATCGCGGTGATCGTGACCATTATATGGTCCGCTCCGGACTCGCGGCGGGGGATCTGGTGGTAACCGACGGGAGCTTCCTGCTCAAGACTGAGCTGAAGAAAGAAAGTCTCGGCGCCGGCTGCGCCGGAGAGTAGAGCAGCCGATGCTGACCAGCTTAATCGACTTCAGTATTCGCCGCCGGTGGCTGATTCTGTCTCTAACCCTGCTCCTGATCGTGCTGGGACTGACGGCGCTGGTAAACCTGCCGTTCGACGCCTTCCCGGATACCACACCGGTCCTCGTGCAGGTCAATGTCTCGGCTCCCGGCTGGGCGCCGGAAGAAGTAGAGCGCCAGATCACTTTCCCCATCGAGCGCGAACTCTCCGGCCTGACCGGTCTGAGCGATGTCCGCTCGATCTCGAAATACGGCATCTCGCAGGTCAATCTCATTTTTGATGACGAAGTAGATATCTATCGCGCCCGCCAGCAGGTCGCCGAACGGCTGCCGGGTATCGATCTCCCCGATGATGTCGAGGCGCCCCGGCTGGGACCGATATCGACCGGTCTCGGAGAAATCTTCCACTATGTCGTCCTGGGGAAGACCGAGGACCACACCGAACTCCGCACCATTCAGGACTGGATCATCAAACCGCAGCTTCAATCTGTCCCCGGCGTGGCGGAAATCAACAGTTGGGGTGGCTTCGAACGCCAGTACCATATCCTTGTCGACCCCAACCGGCTCGCCCAGTATCGCCTCAGCCTGACGGATCTCATCGAGACCGTGCAGGAGAGCATCGGCAATGTCCCCGGCGGCCAGATGGTACGCGCCGGCGAGCAGACAATTGTTGCCGGGATCGGTGTCGTCAATCGCCTGGATCACATCAGAAACCTCGTGGTCGAGACTCGCAACGATGTTCCGATTCATGTTGATGATGTCGCAGACGTTCTAATCGGCCACGAGATCCGACGAGGCGCCGCCACCTACATGGGAACCGGCGAGGTTGTGCTCGGACTCGGTTTCATGATCTCCGGCCAGAATTCGCACGAAGTAGCGGCCCGGCTGGCCGAACGTCTCGAAGAAATCAAGAAGTCACTTCCCGCCGGTGTCGAGACCCGCCCGGTGTATGTCCGCACTCACCTGGTCGATCAGGTGCTTTCGACCGTGACCCACAACCTGACTTATGGCGCAGTGTTGGTAATCGCCGTGCTGTTCATGTTCCTCGGCAACATCAGGGCCGGCTTGATTGTCGCCTCGGCCATACCGCTTTCGATGCTCTTTGCCTTTGATATGATGAGCCGATTCGGAATAGTCGGCAGCCTCATGAGCCTGGGCGCGATCGATTTCGGACTCGCGGTCGACAACGCCGTGATCCAGGTAGAAAACTCGGTGCGACGACTCACCCAGCCGCAGGCGAATGGGTCCCGGCTCGAAATACTTCGAAATGCCATCCTCGAGGTGCGCAAACCGACTCTGTTCGGCGAGCTGATCATCATGCTCGTCTACCTGCCGATACTAACCCTGCAGGGTGTCGAGGGGAAAATGTTCCGCCCGATGGCGCTGACCGTGATTTTCGTCCTGCTTGGCTCGTTGGTGCTCTCGTTCACCGTTATCCCCGCGCTTTTGGCGGTGTTTCTCAAGCGTCACGGAAGCGAGCGCGAACCGTTCCTGGTGCGCTGGGTGCAGCGCCTGTATCAGCCCGCCTTGCGGTTCGCCATGAAACACCGCCCGGCAGTTCTGAGCACAGCCGTCATAATGGTGGCGGGCGGTCTGCTCCTCTTCACTCGGCTGGGTGCTGAATTCGTTCCGCGCTTGAGCGAAGGGACGGTGACTATCAACGTGATTCGTCTCGCCGGAATCTCGCTGGAGCAATCATCCTCGGGGGGCGAGACCATCGAGCGCGCCCTGCTGGCCGCTTTCCCCGACGAAATAGACCAGATCTGGTCACGCACCGGCACGGCCGAGCTGGCCACCGACCCGATGGGTCTCGAACTTACCGATGTCTACGCCACGCTCAAACCGCGCTCGGAGTGGACCCGCGCCGGCAACCAGCAGGAGCTGGTCGCCCTCATGGACCGGGAACTGGCTGACCTTCCAGGGATGAACAAAGTGTTCACCCAGCCAATTGAAATGCGCATTAATGAACTGCTCGCGGGAATTCGCACCGATGTCGGCATCAAGCTCTTCGGCGACGATCTGGACGTTCTCGAGGAGAAAGCCGAACAGATCGCCTTATTGGCCGAGCGGATTCCGGGCAGCGCCGATGTTTCGGTGGAGCAATTGACCGGCCAGCCGGAGTTCCTCATCGAAGTCGACCGCGGCAAGCTGTCCCGGTTCGGTCTCCCCGCCCGTGAAGTACTCAATTACATAGAAAGCATCGGCGGTATCAAAGTGGGCGAGGTTTTCGAGGGACAGCGCCGTTTCGATTTGCAGGTCCGCCTCGACCCGGGGTATGCGTCCGTACCCGAGGACATCGAACGCGTCCCGATTCAATCGGTCACCGGTGCGCAACTGACTCTCGACCGGGTCACCACACCGGTGCTGGCCTCCGGACGTTCGACCATCACTCGCGAATGGGGCAAGCGGCGGGTAGTTGTACAGTGCAACGTGCGCGATCGCGACGTGCTTTCATTCGTCAATGATCTCAGGGAGCGAATCGACGCGCAAGTCCCGCTCGATCCCGGTTATTTCGTGCGGTTCGGCGGGCAGTTCGAAAACCTTGAGCGGGCGCGAACCCGGCTGGCGGTGGTGGTGCCGCTGGCCCTGTTCATGATTTTCGGCCTGCTCTACTGGACCTACGGTTCCTTCCGCGACGCTATTCTCATCTTTACCGGGGTTCCGCTGGCGGCGCTCGGCGGCGTAGCCGCACTGGCGTTGCGGGGGATGCCGTTCAGCATTTCGGCGGCGGTGGGCTTTATCGCACTCTCCGGCATAGCCGTTCTGAACGGGCTGGTGCTGGTCTCGCACATCAAGCGGCTGCGATCCGAGGGCACGGAACTCGACGCGGCGGTCCAGCGCGCCGGAATAGTGCGTATGCGCCCGGTGCTGATGACCGCTCTGGTGGCTGCGTTCGGGTTTGTACCGATGGCGCTGTCGCAGGGGGTTGGTGCAGAAGTACAGCGGCCGCTGGCGACAGTGGTCATCGGCGGGATCGTGACCTCCACCGCGCTTACGCTGTTTGTGCTGCCGGTGCTGTATTCGCTCTTCGGTGCGCGCAGCGCGTCGGAAAGCTGAGTTTGACAGCCGATATTGGAGCTGGTGGCCCATCCTTTGGGGGTTGTCTCAAAAGACTCGTAGGTCGGAACCTGTGCCTGGGCGCCGTAGGCGCGCGGTGCGGTTTCGACATCTGCATATAGTCATAGTCATTATGCCGATTGACGTCATCATCAAACATAGCGTCGAAGCGAGAATATCCCACACAACAAACGTGGCTGATCGGCCATCTCGTCTGGACCCCTGTCGCCGGGCCTGTTGGAAGAGCCTATCGCAGGGTCATTGCGGGCGACGATGCGCCGGGTCCAAGCGGCCGCATCGCAGCACGGCAATCTCAACATGTTACGTAGGTGCTGGTTGAGATCGCCACGTCCCGTCCGCGAAGTGCGGCCGGGACTCGCGATGACGCATCCAAGGAACTTTCAATACTCCCCGCCACAGGGGTGACGGCCCCGGGGGGCCGGCGCGAC
>JBFMGC010000022.1 GCA_040752815.1 Candidatus Zixiibacteriota bacterium | reverse complement strand
ACCGCTCGTAATCGTCGGGGAACAACGTGTTCGCGTGAATCTCTTCGATAACACGCGAGTTGTTTACAACAATGTTAAACGGGAAGCTCTGAACTTTCAGAGCGTTTCCGAAAGCACGCTCCTCATCATATAAGATCGCACACCCCAAACCGTAATCCGCTCTGAGCTTTTGCAAGTGTAGCGGATTCGCTGACGTAATCAGTAAGACATGTTCGTAATCATCCGGACCGCGGGCTGATTCTCTCAACCTCTCAAGCTCAATCAGGCAAGCATCGCAGTCCGGCTTAACAAATGTAATCAGCGTTTTATCAATCACCAACTCCGACAGCCGATGCCACTGACCATCGATGTCCTCAAGGCTGAAGTCAGCGAGGGTATCGCCCACCTGGATCGTCCCCATTTTCCTCAGGATTGCGGCGGTCTGCTCCGATGCTTGCTTGCGATACTCATCGGCATTCCACATGTGCCGCAAGGCATCCATCCAGCTACCGAATTGTGCCCCAAGAGGATAGGCGACACAGGCAAGCAATACCCCCCATAAACACTACTTTTGTACTCTTGATTCTCACCATCGCGACCTCCCGTGCTTTCAGTTCTGCCCACCCACAGCAAGCTGTGGGCCACCAGTCACCAGTGGCGGGTATGAAGCAAACCCACCCTACGGTCTTCCAGTTCAGCCCACCCACAGCAGAGCTGCGGGATACCGGATCTTACAAATACCATAGTCTACGGTACCGTGCGATGCAAGAGAAAACTCGCGCTTGCGATGTCTGCGAGCCAGTACGTAATGGCCGGGCAGACCGGGGGCTGCCGCGCACGTCTCTCGGGAGGTCTGCCGCGCACGTCTCTCGGAGGTCTGCCGCGCACGAATAACAGGAGGTCTGCTCCGCACAACTGCGAGAGACCTTTGGCGCACGTGAACCCGGAGTTCTGCAGCGCCTGTTGGGCAGGTCAGAATATGATACCCTCACTATTGCATTTGGCGTATATTGACGGGTCATGAGCTATCTGGTATTCGCGAGGAAGTACCGTCCGGCCACGTTCGATCAAGTCGTGGCCCAGGAACACGTTACGCGCACGCTCAGAAACGCGCTTCGCAACGGACGGGTGGCGTCCGGGTACTTGTTCTGCGGGCCGCGCGGCACCGGCAAGACCACTGTGGCCCGCCTGCTGGCCAAGGCGGTGAATTGCATCAACGGCCCCACGGAAACGCCCTGTGGAGAATGCCCCGCCTGTATCGAAATCACCGCGGGATCATCGATGGACGTGCTCGAGATCGACGCCGCCTCCAACACTGGAGTCGATGACATCCGCACGCTGCGTGAAAACGTGCGGTATCTTCCGACACGCGGCAAGAAACGGATCTTCATTATCGACGAGGTCCAGCGACTATCCGGATCGGCGTTCGACGCGCTTCTAAAAACGCTTGAGGAGCCGCCGGAGCATGTCATTTTCGTGATGGCGACTACCGAGCCGCTCAAAGTGCCGGATACGATTCTCTCACGAACCCAACGATTCGACTTTCGCCGGGTCTCGGTTGACGATCTGGCCGCTCACCTCAAAGATGTCGCGGCGAAAGAGAAATTAGAGTTCGACGAACCGGCGCTCAAGTTGCTATCACGAAAAGCCGACGGTTCGGTGCGCGATTCCTTGTCTTTGCTCGATCAGGTGGCCGCGTTTTCCGGCGACCGGGTCACCGAGAAAGACGTGGTGAGCGCGCTGGGGCTGGTCGATCGCCGGTTTCTATTTGAGTTTGTCGAGACTGTTGCAGCCTCGGACCGGCGCAAGGCGCTGCATCTCATTAAGGCGGTATTCGACGCCGGTATCGACGTGTCGGATTTCACGGCGGAGCTGCTCGAGCATTTCCGACAATTGATCGTCATCAAGTCCGACCCGGACGCGGGACGACTCCTCGAACTGGATGCCGCAGAGACCACGGAGTACCGGCGCCAGGCGGATTTTTTCCAGCTCGGTGATATGCTCCGCCTGGTCAAAATCGCCGTTGACCTATACGACGATCTCAAGCGCGGGATCGATCAGCGTCTCCTGCTCGAGACCGCCGCGGTGAAGATGGCCGAGATGGAATCGACAGTCCGATTCGAGGAGATTCTCAAATACCTCCAGCAGAACGAGGGCGCGACCGACAGCGGGTCGTCCAACAACACTACTGAGCGCGATCTGTTCAGATCGAAACGTCATTCCTCGACGCAGTCGGCGACTGTTCTCGGCACGCCTCTGCCGCCGCAGACGCCGCCAGCGGGTACGCGCGTTGTCAACATGCCGACAATTCAATCGGGATGGGAGAGTTTTCTGGCGGTGCTGAGAAAGTCGAGCCCGATGCTGGCTTCGCAGGTGCGCATGGCGGAGCTTCGCGCGATCAAAGACAACCGCCTGCAAATGTTCTTTGCGGCGTCGGGCGAGGCCTCACGCCAACTGGTTACCAAACCGGAGAATTTGAAATTGATCGAGCAAACCCTGCGCGACTGTTTCAAGGCGAGCCTGTCGATAACGTTCGAGATTGACCAGCAGAAGGTCGAACCCGCCGAGAGCAGCCCCGAGAAACCCAAAGTCGATCCAAAGGAACTGGTCGAGCGCTCTCCGAGGCTAAAGGGTTTGGTCGATATGGTGAACGGCGAGATAATCGGCATCAAGAAAGCGGAAGACTGATCACGGGCACACATCCGGCGAATTGAGTAAGGAATAACCAAGGAGAAGTGATATGAGCAAGGGCGGCCTGGGCAATATGATGAAACAAGTGCAGCAGATGCAGGCCAAGATGGCTGAAATCCAGCAGCAACTGGAACAAACCGAGATTGAGGGCAGCGCCGGTGGCGGCATGGTGAGGGTCGTGGTCAGCGGCAAGAATGAGATCAGGTCGATTACGATCGATCCCGAAGTTGTCAATCCGGATGATGTCGAGATGCTGCAGGACCTGATTGTGGCCGCGCTCAATCTGGCGCGGGAAAAGTCGCAGGAAATTCAGCAGCAGCAGATGTCCAGTCTCACCGGAGGCCTGAGTCTGCCGGGGCTGAACCTTCCGTTTTGAGCGAGGCGCAAAAACGATGTTCGAATCCGCCGGATCAATTGAGCGTCTCGCCAACTGGTTGTCGCGCCTGCCCGGAATCGGGCGCAAGACCGCCGCGCGGCTGGCGTTTCACATTCTGAAGCTACCGTCGGAGGAGGCGCTCGAGCTGGCCGACCTGATTCGCGAGGTCAAAGAGAAAGTCAGCTTCTGCTCAGTATGCTATAACATCTCCGAGACCGATCCCTGCTCGACCTGTTCCGACCAAAGGCGTCGTCGTGATGTCATCTGCGTGGTTGAGGACGCGATGGATGCCGCCGCGCTGAACAAAGTCGATCTGTATCGCGGTCTGTATCATGTTCTCGGGGGACGGCTGTCGCCGCTGGATGGAATCGGGCCGGATGATTTGCGCATCAAAGAACTGTTACATCGGATCGACCGCGAAGTCAAAGAAATAATAATTGCCACGAATCCCAACGTGGAGGGGGAGGCGACGGCGCTATACCTTGCCAAATTAATCTCACCGCTGGGACCGAAAGTCACACGGATTGCACGAGGCTTACCGGTGGGCTCGGATTTGGAGTATGCCGATTCGGTGACGCTCTCGCGTGCGCTTGAGGGACGACAGGAGATGGAGGGGGAATAGCCAAGTAGGGCAGATCTGCTTCAGACCTACCGATTCACAAACCGCCTTGTAGGCAAATAAGTGTCTACTGCCCCCACGGATAGACTGTCCGCT
Source organism: Candidatus Zixiibacteriota bacterium (assembly GCA_040752815.1). Classification (NCBI taxonomy): domain Bacteria; kingdom Pseudomonadati; phylum Candidatus Zixiibacteriota; species Candidatus Zixiibacteriota bacterium. The sequence goes on along the minus strand of JBFMGC010000022.1, from coordinate 41,279 downwards.
CAACGCAATGCACGCCGGAAGCGGCGATTGTCAGGCCCAGCGTAAAGTCAAGCACCGCGACGGGAGGCTCCACGTACGGCTCGATTATCACGAGCCGGTATTCACCTGGCGCTAGGTTCAGGATACGGTACTCGAGATCATACAAGCAGAGACAGTGGCAGCCGCCGCCTGAGAGGTCTTCGATCTCGGTCACCGTAATCGTCGAACCCTCAAAACTGAATTGCGCCGAGATTTCGGTCGGACAGCAATTGAGACCGGCGTTCACGTGTGTCATCATCAGCGTCCCGTAGCCATCGTAAACATACTCGATGCAGCTTGAAGTCGCCATAGCACCGTTTTCCTGGGCCGCGCCGAAGTTAGTTTTGCAGTCAGAGCGCGAAAACAAGTAACCCGCGGTGCCGCCGCCCCAAGGATACTGGGTACGCGCCACACAAAAAACCCCGGTTGGCGCGAGCGCCAGGTCGACCGTGAAATCGAGGGGTTCGCCATCGTTCGGAATTGCTTCGTCTACAACAATCCGATAACTCCCCGTAGGGAGGTTTTCCACTCGGTATTCAATATCATAGAGGCAAGAGCAATCACACAGACCGAGGTCGTATTCGCTCACTCTTATCGTATCACCTGTGATGCTGACACCAAGTGTTGTCACCGGGCAGCAGTTCAATCCGGCATCGACATGAGTAAGAGCCAGAATGCCGGAGCCATCGTATGAGTATGAAACGCATGTTTGCATACTTGCAATCCGCCCGCCATCCAAACCCGCTGCTCCCTTACAACCACCATAGCCAACAGCGTATCCATGAGGGTCGCTCGACTGCTGCAAGCAGTCGGGCAAACCCAGTGACGAACCAGTGATGAACAGGTAGTCGATAAGAATTGTAATGTCGCCTATACTAACGTCGGTGCACTCAGGATTCAGGCCGCCAGACTGATTGATATCGGCTTCCGCCACACACTGATAGACCTGTTCGCAATACTGCCACCCGTAGATGAACGTCGAACCGATCATGGTGGTTACATCGCCAATTGTCGGCTCATCGCCACCACTACCATCTGCATTGCCGACCCTGCCGACACAGCAACTTCCTTGTGAATACACACTGGCTGATAGTGTGAGATGTACAAGTATCCCCACAGCAATCATGATTAAGCTGGTTCGAGCGATTCGATTTCGTGACATGTTTGAACTCGCTGATACAAGCCGTTCGGCTCCGGCGCATGGCGAAAAACCACCCACCTGACACACGCGTCACTCTAATAATGTACCGCCGTAGCGATGCGCTGTCAATACATTTGGCTGTAATCAAAGATGACCTGATTTGTCTGAGTTCACATCCGGCAGCGCGGCCTTGGTGGCCCACCCGCTCGCGCGGGGGATTAGCTGTCGCCGCGTGCGTACGACCCCACCCCACATCGCCTCAGGTCCAGTGTCAGAACAGCAAGGGTCGCGATATACAAGACGACATGACCGAAAACACCAACTACTGCCGATAACTCAGCCGCGTGAGGCCGTCCAGAGCTGCAACTTTGTAAGCCTCAGCGAGGGTGGGATAATTGAACACGGTTTCAATAAAGTAGTCGAGATTCCCCCCGAGTGACATCACCGCCTGCCCGATATGCACCAGTTCTGTGGCACGTTCGCCTATGATATGGACACCGAGAATACGTTTTGACTCGGGATCGAACAATATCTTCAACATCCCGTCGTGGTCATTTATTATCTGGCCGCGCGCCAGCTCATAGTAACGGGCCGTGCCGATGGCATAATTCTGGCCGGAAGCGGCCAGGGACTGCTCTGTCTCGCCTACGATCGAAACCGCCGGAATCGTGTAGATGCCAAAGGGCAGCAGGCTGTTCAGGCAACTGATATCGCCGCGCCCGAACGCATGTCTCGCGGCCAGGCGCCCCTGGTCCATCGACACTGACGCCAGCGACGGGAACCCGACTACGTCGCCGACCGCGTATATGTTGGGGACGCTGGTCTGATACCGTTCGTTCACCATGATCAGTCCGCGGTCATCGGTCGTTATACCGAGTCTATCCAAACCGAGTCCCTCGACATTGCCGCATCTTCCCGCCGCGTACAAAAGCCGATCGGAAACAATTCTCCGCCCCGAGCGGACAGTCGTAATTGTCTGGCCGTTCTCAACAACGATCTGATCGGCGGTCTCCTTGAGTACGAGTGTCACTCCGTACTTACGCATCAGGTACGACAGCGCCTCGGCGATTTCGTTGTCAAGAAACGGCAGGAGTCGATCGCGAGTGTCGACAATGGTCACGCGGATGCCAAGATGGGAGAATATCGATGCATATTCACAGCCGACCACGCCGCCGCCGATGATGGTCAGTGTACGCGGGATAATATCGAGATCGAGCACGGTCTCGGCATCGTAAACGTACTTGCCGTCAAAGTCTATATTGGCCGGGCGATACGAGCGGGTGCCGGTGGAGATGACAATCACACCGGCGTTGAGCGTCCGCGGCCGGCCATCGCCGGAGGTCACACTCACCGTATGGGGATCTTCGATCCGCCCGGTGCCGTGGATGACCTCGATACCGAGGCGGCTCATATTCTGGTGAATAACTTCCAGTTCCTCGCGGATGACCTGATCCTTGCGGTACATCAGTTCGCGCGGGGTCACGTTGAGCACCGTAGGCGGCACCAGGCCGTAAACTGAACGCTGCCGCAGCCCGGCGATATAAACCACCGTTTCGCGAAGTGTTTTGGACGGTATAGTACCGGTGTGCAGGCAGACTCCCCCCTGCACCGATTGGCGTTCCACAATTGCCACGCGTTTGTGAAAGCCGGCCGCCTCGACCGCTGCTTTCTCTCCGGCCGGACCGGAGCCGATTACTACTAAATCATAAGTGCTGTGTTCCATGCTAATAGTTCGCAGCCAAAACCGTTGTGCCAGCCCTCAACGCGCTTCAGAATCCCTTTGGGCTGCTATATCTGACAAGGGCGATTCGGCTCTTTCGAACGGCTGGCGCAGCTTCTCCAGTTGCAGTCTGATTTGATCAAGTTCGCTTTTGGCTCGTTCGAAGGCGGCAGTCAGAGCCCTCAGCGACCCTTCCATTCGGCTGTGATAACGCGCCAGCTGCTCACTCGCTTCGAAGAGTTGATCGAGCCCCGTTTGCAGCCGGCGACTCCCCTCGCCCATCTCCAGGGCCGACACGGCTATGTGCGAGTGCAGCGCGGCGACAGTCGCCAGGAACGCATACAAATGCCCCGGCGAACTGGGAATCACTCGCCGGGACAGGGCGTATTCAAGTCCGTCCTGGTGGTTTTGCGAAATCAATTGAAAGTATACGGCCTCGGCCGGAATGTACATGATCGCGAAATCGAGAGTTTGGTCGGCCGGGCGGATGTATTTCAGAGCGATGTCATCGATGTGCTTCCGCAGACTCTGAGCGAACTGCTTCTGCAGATTCTGGTCTTCAGGTTCTTTCAACACGCGCTCGAAAGCTTCGAGAGGGAACTTCGCATCGATCGGCAACAGTCGTCCCGAGAGTTTGACAACCGCGTCCACCCGGTAACCGTCCGGGAAACAATGCTGTGTTTCGTAACCGGCGGGAGGCAGAATCTGCGAGAGGATATTTTCAAGCAGCAGTTCTCCTACCGCGCCGCGCAGCTTGGGCGGACGCAGCAGGTCCGAGAGCGACTGAATGTTTTTTCCGACGTTTTCTATATTGCTCGCTTGCACCGCCAGTTTGCCAAGCTGGCTCTCCAGTTCTCCCAGAACGGCCATCCGGCGATCAAGACTAATCGTTCCCTCGGCCAGGCGCTCATTGATGATGCGATTGGCGGAATCGATCGAGTCCCGCATAGCCAGGAGTGAGTCCGCCTGCCGGGAGATAAGATCCGCCTTCAGCATGGCCACGGTGGACTCAAGGCGCTCGGCGGTGCGATCGCCCTGACCCGGTCTCAGGCGGACGGCTATCCATACGAGCACCAGAAGAACGGCAAGCCAGAGGACAAAAAGGACTGAGGAAGGTATTTCCACGCCAGCCTCTAAAGCGGGAGCAGACGGTACTGCCCCGATGCGGGAAGCTGTCCGTTCAGCAGCGACTTGCGGAAGCGCACTTTGATAATCTTCCGCTCCGCATCGAAGTAGTCATCGGAAGGCGTAATGCCCATGATGAACTTGGCCAGCAACTGGTTGGTGGCGTAATCGTAAAGCCCCGCCTCATTCCGATCATAGCGAACCCCGAAGCGGTATCCCTCGAAAGCCTGCTTTTCGGAGTACTGAGATTCAAACAACTGTGACCTCTGACCCTGGAGCCCGTCCGCCGGCGCGAAAACCAGGTTGCCCTGACAGAGTGTATCGTCAGGAGCCGCAACAAACTCAAAGCCGATCCAATCGCCGGCGTCGTAGACAGCGATACGGTCGCCGTTCATTATCGCTTCGCCCCTGGCGCCCTCGCCGGGGAGCGCCACCACCCGCTCCGCCTGGTACCGCGCCAGATAAGCCTCAAAGTCAGTCTTCAGGCCAGCCCAGTGGGGTTGGTCGACCGCGGCACAGATCCTGGACTGGACGTCCGCCGGAGTCAGACCGTTTACCTCGGGGAACCTGCCGGACAGACTTACATATAGATCGAGACAGCCGTACATACCCAGCTTCTCTATCAGGTAGCCGCAGAACAGTCCGGCCACCGGATAAACGATATCGGCTCCCGAATCGGTGTCGAATCCGGCCATGGTGAAGATCGAGTCGAACGTGACCAGGTCCTCGTTATAGAGAAAGATCGCCAGGTCCATCAGTGGGGCCGGGTGTTTTCCCCAGCGTCCGGCCAGATAGGTTGCGAGACCCTCGCGCATAATCGGCAATGTGTACAGCGGCACTTCCCGCAAGCGGATGTTGATAAGCAAGTGAGTCAATTCGTGGAAATGCGGGAAATCAGCCGTGATGATGTCGTTGGATGCCAGATCGAGCGTCCCCACCACCAGAAAGCCGGTGATCTGCTTTACAACGCTGTCGGTCGGACAGAAGTAATATTCGATCTTCGGGGCCGCGATCCTCCGGAGTGTCGAGTCAGCGATACCCAGCAGCGAGCACGTTTGTTCGACGAACCTGTCCGCCTCGGCGATCGCCGCCGGGTTCAGGTACTTCTCTGCATCGGGATGAGTTCGAATTCTGAAGTAGCGAGATTCGGTGACCGACCAGGTGGCCGCATAATGATCCTGCGGGTAGCCGATCCAGAACCAGTCGCCCCGTTTCTGTAGGAAGTAGTCGTGACGCAACAAGCTGCTGCCGTAGATATCGGCGTATTCGAGCCGATACCAGTCAGTGCTGTCGACCTGCTGACACGCACGTATCGGGGCGATAACTTTCCCGGAGAATTGATCGACATTGCGCATGATCGGCGAATTGCAGTCGACTTTCAGAGGAACAGAGTTGAACCTGATACTGAAGCGGCCGGAGCGCTCGAGAGCCTCGGGTGTCCACATGTCGCCGGCGATGTCATAGCTGCCGCGGGCTACCAGTTCGAAGTACTCGTTTATGACCCCAATGGCGGCGGGGCAGGAGTCTTCAGCACGGGCGCCGGAGAAACAGATCGGCATCGACAGCACCGTAACTATGGCGGCTTTACACAATCTACTCATTTCTGCAGACCCTATTATGATTTTGTGGCGCGTATAATAAATCTTTGTACCGACTTTGTCCACCGGCGATCAAAAAAAAGCCCCGCGAACGGGGCTTTTGCTTTGACGATTGCGCCGGCTCAGAAAGTAAACCCGACCGAGAAGCGTTGGGTTGATTCCAATCGGCCGAAGTCCTGCCAGGCGTAGTCGATAGTCATCCGTGTATTCTCGCCAAGCGGCGCCACTACTCCACCGCCCACCGCCAGGCCCTGCTCTTCGTACCGGAGCTTGTATCCGCCCCGGAGGAAGAACCGCTCCATGTAGCCCAACTCGGCCCCGAAAGCTCCCCGCTGACGTCCGTCGCTGGGGTCGTTCAGTTCGGCGGCCAGGGTCAGAACCGACCTCGGTCCGAAATCAAAGTCGTAAGCCATGCCGACTCGGAAAGTCAGCGGCAAGTTGTACGGCCGCGTGCTCAATTCAGCGTCGACCGGCGCGTCGGAATCGTTGCCGCTCTGACCGTCATAATCGACTTTCAGCGCCGCTCCGGAGAAGCGCAGATCCGGCCCCATGTTGGTAATAGCCATACCCACCCGCAGAGAGTTGAAGCCGGTGTAGAGCATGGTGCCGAAATCCACCCCGAATCCCCGCGAGTCCACCTCGCCGATTTCCTCCCCGACATACTTGGCCGACATACCGAATGCAAACCGGTGCGTCAGTTGTCGGGCGAACGACAGGCCGATGGCATAGGACGAAATGCGATAAGTGCTGCCGGTGCCGTCTTGATCCGCAACCGTGGTGATTTCCTGCTCACCGGCGGAGAGAACCGCCACCGAGGCGCCGAACACACCGACATCCTCGTACTGGCGCGCCGCCGCGAAATAGTTGAGGTCGATATCTACCAGCCAGTTTACGTTAGTAAACGCCAGCGACCAGTTTTCGACCTCGACCAGGCCGGCCGGGTTCCAATAAGCGGCATAGGCGTCATGGGCGGTCACGACACCGACATCGGCCATGCCGAGATATCTCGAACCCACGCCGATCTTGAGAAACTGCGCACCGACCGAACCGCCGTTGTTTCCGCCCGCCATGACGGGCACGGCGAGCGCGAGAACTATCAGAAGGCTAATTACGGTTTTCACGCCAGGCCTCCATTACTTGACCACGGCAAAACGGCCGAGCCGCTCACCGTACCTTGATTCGATATGATAGATGTACACGCCCGAAACCACCAGGCGCTGATCCACGCTCTGCAGGTTCCATTCCTCGGTGCCGCTGCCGTTGGTGTGCTCAAGCGTTTTGACAAGCTCGCCGCTGAGCGTGTAAATGCGAATGGTGCAGCGATCAGGAAGGTTTTGGAACTGCAGGTTGGATTCACCCGCACCGACCTCCCACAGGGAGGCGTAAGCATAATACGGATCGGGCACTACTTTGACGCGCGCCAATTGGCCCCTGGCATTGGAGCTGTTGACTGCATCCGACGAGAACTCGAAAACATCTTCGGGGCTGTTCATCGGAGCGCCCTGAATGGTATAGACGTCGCCTATACTCGGGTTGTAGAGCGTATAGCTAAAGCGAAACATCCAACTGAAGTCGTATGGCCAGGCCGTCGTAAACGGGTCGGTAACAGGGTCGTAGGGCGTATTGACTATGATCAGCGGATCCCACGGGTCGTAGGCGCCATCGAGTCCGATGTCATAGATGACCAGGGCTACCCGCTGATTCGCCGAAACGTTCCAGGCCTCGAACGGGATCGACCAGGCCATGCCCATGCCGACGTCGTCGTTGATGGCCGATGCGACCGTGCTGTCGACGCTAAACCGGAGTTCGTAGGTGGCGCGATGGGGTTCGCTGCCGAAATTCTCGCCCAGGAAGAACTCGGTGGTTGTGCCAAAGAAGTTGTTTGACGTAACAACCAGGTTGGTGTCAGCCCCGCCCAAAGCGGTCTGGCCCATCGAGCGCGGCACCGGGTCGGCGTTGCGCACGACCACTCGCAGCCCCTCCGCCACCTCGTACATGCCGGGATCTGCATTCTCAAGCGTCTGAGATACCAGCACCGTATCACCGGTCGTGACGTTTATGAGATGCCAGTAGGTTCTCTCAGGCGTGTCCTCGAATACTACCTGATAATCATCGCCGCTGGTCTGGCTGCGGTCGAACACCACCGGCACCACACTGCCTTCGGACGGCTCCTCGGTGCCGCTGTAGACATGCCGGACTGTACCGGCAGCCTCGTAATAACCGGCCGGATCGGTGCGCGGACTGACCGACACGATGTTTGGCGACGAGCCGGGCACGCCAAATCCGGTCTGCAGCACGTCGACACCGGTTGCGCTGGCGCCGGTATCATAGGCCACCAGGCAGTACCAGTATTCGACGCCGTTGATGAGACCGGTATCTATGATACTGCGCTGAATTGGATCGTCAGGATTATTCACCTGGTACTTGGCAATCGGCTTGTAGTCCAGGTCGAGGCAGTCGTTGCCGGTGTTGTAGATTGGATCGCCCCACGTACGGCCGCGATCATCGCTGCGGTACAGCTTGTAGCCGGCGAAATCGTTCTCACCGGAAAGCGGGTCGATCGTATGCTGGGCAGTGTCGTTCCAGCGCAGGTATACCTTCTCGTCACCCGCCTGCACGGTCAGAGCAGGCGTGTTCGGCGGTTCCGGACCAACAAAATAATTGTCATAGAGTTCCTGGGCGAGCTGCGCGTTATCGCGGAGCTCGGCCTCATCCTGACCCGCTACCAGCGCGTACACGACCCGAACAGTAGCTCCCGCAGCCAAAGTGATGCCGCGAGTGCACTGCACGTAATACTGGTCGGTTGGCGGCAAGGATCCGTCGTACTGCGTGCTGTTGATGAGGGCGTAGCGCCCCGGGTCGTCGTCAGGCAGAAGCGCCCAGTCGCCGGTGCGGAACGCAGTCATGCCGCCGCCGCCGGGCGTTTCGAGGTATTTGGTGCCCATAAAGCCGGCTTCCACGTTGCGTCCCCAACCGGGATCATACCCGTCTTCATCGTATATCCAGGCGAGGTTTTCGGTGGAATCGGAGCCGACCAGGTCGCCCAACCGGCCGTTCTCGCCGGTACCGTCGAAACCGCCGACGTCCATATCGCAGTACAGGCCGAAGGCGAAGTTGTTGTAGTCCTCTGTGGAGGTGTTGGTGATTTCGAGAATCACGAACATGAAGTCTTCATTATAGCAGTAGTTCCACTGGAGCACAGTGTGGGTCATTTCCAGGCCCAAAAGTGATGTGCCCAGGGCGTGGTCGCCGAAGCGATAGTGCGATTCCTGTACCGACAACGGTCCGCCGCTGAAAAAGCTGGACGTGGTCGGGTTGTAGTTCAGCGGATAAACCCAGGCCGCCGAGTCGCCGCTCCATACCCGCCAGCCCCGAGCCGGGTTGCCGCCGCCCGCGCCGACAGTATCGGCGGGGTCGAAGTCGAAGTAGCGGGTGCTGTCGGTCGAAAGCAGTATCCGGTTTTGGGCCTGTCCGGTTATTAATGAAGGAATCGCCTGAAAGTCTTCGTATGTGTCGGCCACTAGCGTGTCACCGTCGACGGTCACCGTGCCCATCCAGTAGTTGATTTCGGCGAGGTAGTCATGGCCGGAATTGCGGGGCCACTCCCCGGACGGGTACCCATAATAATGATGGCTTCCGATCAGGCCGTAGTTGTCGACAGTCGTGACAATATTCCCCTGATCGTGAACAATCATGTCGATAGTCACCGGCGCGGGTGTTCTCGCGGGGTCATCGCCGTCGCCGCCGGGCGCCCCCGAGGGAGGCGGGTTGCCATGCTTCGGCGCGGCCGCCCGGACCTCAGCAACGACTCCAAGGGTAAACCCCAGCCCGACGGCCAGGGTGGTTAACAGTATCATTGCTTTCTTCATGCCCTTGTCTCCGGCTTAGAAGGTGAGCTCCAGCCCCGTGCGGATAGTCCGCGGCGGAGAGAAGTTCTGAGGATCGTGATCAAACAGTTCATCGTATTTGTTCAATTCGTCTTCGTCGAGCGAAAGCCCCGCGCCCTGGATATTGGCGTCATCATCGGGCAGCCCGGTGCGGGAGTAGACGTCAAGCACGTTCTTGCGATTGAAAAGGTTGTCGACCTCGACGAAGAACGTGAGGATCCGCCCGGCCCGGCCCATGAAGAAGTCCTTGTTGAAGCGCATGTCGACGGAGTATGTCGCCGGCAGGCGGTTCTCGTTTCGTTCACCCAGGCGGTTGCCGTCGGCATCGGTGCGCGAGTAAGGCAGCCCGGATCCAAAGTAACCAACCATTGAAATACCCCATGCCCCCGGAATCCCCAGGCCCAGCCAGTTGCCTTTCCAGCCCGCGGGTACCCGGTAGTCTAAGACCGCCGTGACCGTATGACGCTGATCAAAATCAAGGGCGTATTGAGACAGCGGAGGCAGCGTATCGGTATTCGAGGTCAGATATGTGTAGTACGGTTCGTTGGCATCGGAGCTGTTCCCCTTGGCGATCATGAAGCCGTAGGAGATCGAACCGCTGAGATGCCCGGATACCGGCAACTTCTCCAGGGAGACGTCGAACCCGGTTACTGTGCCGTAGTCCTCGTTGACATACCTTGTCACCGGATAGGTGGAGAGCTGACCGACCTCGCGCGTGGTTACCAGGTCTTCGATATCCTTGTAATAAGCAGTGACGTCGAGCCGAAGCTGGTTACCGATCATGTGATCAGCTCCGATCTCATAGGCGACAGTTTCCTCGGGCTCCAGGTTGGGATTGCCCAGGATCGGCAGTCCGCTAGTGCGGTCACCCTGCAGATTCGTGTACAGGAAGCGATACTGCGGCGCCTGGTAGTAGACGCCATAGTTGAAGTGCAGGGCGGTGCGGTCAGAGACCGGGAACGACACGCCCAATCTCGGAGCGAGCCGCGACTTGGACTCGGCCTGCTCGTATCGCGCGATCGTGTCCTCCGGCGTCGCGTTGTAGGAGATGTCGGCGTCGCGGTAATCATAGCGCAGGCCGATATTCACCACGAAATCGCGCTGTTCCAGCTTATCTTCGATATAGACCGATGCTAACTTGGGGCGACTCGAGTACTTTTCACCGTACGGCTGATCATTATAGAACTGCTTTTTATCCCATTCCACGTGATAGCGGCGGTACTCAAACCCGGTCTTGATCTGGTTACGCTTGTCCACCTGGGCGACATAGCTGCCCGACAGAGAATGGTATCGGGTCTGCCGGTAGGCGTAGGTCGGCTCGAAATCGTCGCCGACCGTGAAGCCGGTGACCTGCATCGGGTCGGTCCAGTCTATATCGCTGCCGTAGTTGTCATCATCGATCGTGCCGTTGTACACTCCGTTGGCGTCCTCGGAGTATCCCGGCCAGTCTTTCCAGTAAACCCCTTTCAAATGGGCCGGCCCGCTCTGGCGCTCGGTGTAAAACTGGTTGTAGGTTAGCGAGGCGATCGACCAGTCATTGACGGCGTAGTTGCTCACCATGCCCACCAGGTAGGCATCCTGCTCCCATACCGGCAGGCCGTCGAGGTTGAAATCGTACGACCGGTTGTTGACATCACGATGGGTATAAGTGGCTCCATCGGACTGTTCCACCGACACATTGGTTTTGACTTTCAGGCGCGGAAGCGGCTGCATCGTGAACTTGCTGATTCCGACATATGAGTTCAGCCAGTTGTGTGGGAGATAGCCGTTGTCGCGCAGGTATTCGCCCGAGGCGAAGAAATTGTAACGCTTTTGGTCCAACCCCGGGACCGGACCTGAGAAGTTTCCGGCAATCGAATGAGAGGAGACGGTCTTCAGCCTGCCCCACTCGGCGGAATAGATGTCGTACGGATGGGTGGCGCCTTTGAAGAAACGCAGGTTGCCTTTATAATCAGGGCCGCCTTCCTTGGTGACAGCGCTGACCACACCCGAAAGGGCTTCACCGTACTCGGCCGAGAATCCTCCCGAGGTAAGCGACAGTTCGCCTAGCGCCGTGGGCACGATTCTTATCCCCGACGTTGCAAAGAACGGATCCTGAACGGAGAAGCCGTCATAATAGTACGACAGTTGCCCCGAGCGCCCCCCACGAATGTGCAACTGGTAGTCCTGGTCGCTGACTACGCCCGGGTATTTCGTCAGAATCGCCTGCACCGTGGTGATGTTCGGCAGGTTCTTCAGCCTTTCCTCGGTGAAGATCATGCGCGATGCCGTCAGGTCCTTTTGAATGAGCGGCGCGGTGGCGTATACCACCACCTCATTGGCCAGTTCGGCTGTAGCCTGCTTCACCTCGAAATCGACCGGCGTTGTCAGGTCTACCAAGACGCGCACCTCCTTCTTGGCGACCCGCTCGTAACCCACATGGGTAACCGCCAGGTCGTACTCCCCTATGGGAATGTTGATGATGAAGTACTCGCCGTCCTCGTCCGTTTTGGTCGCCAGATTGCTGGAAACCACGGATACCGTTGCCCCTTCTACCGGTTTACCTGTCTGGGCATCAATAACAACCCCGGAGATTTTCCCTGTCACGGTCGCGTGTACCTGACCGGATGCCACCATGAGTACAAACAGCAGCGGCGCAACAAGCGTTAGTGTCAGCCGTCTCTGCAAAACCATAATGCCACCGTTTAGTATTAGTGTTGGAGCCTGGCCGGCTCGGCACCTGCGAACGCCGAAACGACCCGCTTGCGATTTCTCACGATTATAGTATCGACTCCGGACCGAATTCCTTGACTGAAGCGGAAGCTATAAGTTTCCGATTCTTGAACCCTCCCATCGGGGCTATCCGTCAAGTTTCACGCCTATTGCCCGATAACAAATAGGAACAGCGGTCGACTCAGAGCAGAACTGAGCCGGGCCAATTGCCGACGTGTGCCCGAAAACCGCGATGTGTCGGGGGGAAAAGAGGTTAGACAAACCGAGGACTGCCCGATTCTGTGAACTTCGCCGCTCGCAACATACTCCTCATCGCCCTGGCAACGCTGTGCCTGTCAAGCGGTGCTGTTGTGGCTGCGTCCCCGACCGTGGTGATCCTGTCGACCGACACGCTCACCGCCACCAACCGGACCATCAGCGGCGCCCGTTCCGTTATTAAGGAAAAGAGCGACTCAGCGGTCGTTCATACGGTACAGCTCAGCGCGGACCCGGCGGCCATATCGGGTGAGCTGCAGTCGATCCGTTCGCTGAAACCGGACCTGCTGGTGACCGTGGGCAGCGGCGCGACCCAGATCGCCAAGGATAATTTTCCCACCCTGCCCATTGTCTTTTCCTCCGTGAAGTACCCGGTCATCTCCGGCTTCGTGCAATCCGTTGGTCGTCCCGGCGGCCATGTAACTGGCGCGTCGCTCGATATTCCAGTCGAAATTCAATTTCGGTATTTCCGGCAGATCATACCGAATCTCAAACGAGTCGGCGTGCTGTACACATCGAATACCGCCAAGTTGATCGCCCCTGCACGGGTGATAGCATCGGCCATGGGGCTGGAACTTATCTCTCTGGAAATAACCACCCCCAGAGATCTCCCCCGCGCTCTCGACTCACTGGCAGCCTGCGCGCAGGGACTCTGGTCGGTGGCCGACCAGAACCTGTTCGATCCGCAGTCAACAAAGTTCATTCTGTTGAATTCACTTCGCAAGGGACTCCCCTTCATGGGTTTTTCCCGGTACGTGGTCGAGTCCGGGGCGCTTTTCGCACTCGATTTCGACTACAAGGCCATTGGACGCCAGGCCGGTCAATTGGCGATCGAGATTCTGAACGGAGCCAAACCCGGTGACATCCCGGTCACTACTCCGGATATCATCTGGTTTCACTATAACGAAAAAACCGCCAAGCATGTCCAGGTTGATATTCCGGCCGAGCTGGTGGCTGTCGCCAAGGAGGTCTACCGATGACCCGGCGATGGCTGGCCTCCAATGCCAACCTCAGGCTGCGTTTCGTACTGCCGATCTCCGTAATCGTGGTGGTTTGTATAGCCATCATCAGCGGCTACCTTATCAACCGCCAAGCGGACGGTTTTAGGCGGGAGCTTCGTGCCACCGGCGAGACTATTATCAAGATCCTCGCGGTAAATGCCGAGAGCGGCGTGCTGTTCGAGTCCATCTATGAACTGGACGCCCTGCTGGAAGGCACCCAGCGGTTCGCGTCAGTTGATTACTGCCTGATTCGCAACCTTGACGGTATCGTTCTTTCCCATTTAGGCCAGAACCATCTCGCCCGTGAGCAACTGACCGCGCTACGCGAGGACGCCCAACATCAGATGACGCTCGTTTCGGACTACTATGAGGATGAGCACGGCCACAAGCTGCTGGTACTGATCGCTCCGATTACCCATGAGAAGCAGGTGGTCCACCGCGAGTCCCTCGGCCTGACCGGAAGTCTCGATCAGACCATGACCGCGTCAACAGTCGCGGAGACTATCGGCTGGATCGAACTGGGCATGTCCATGGACAGCATGGATAAGGCCACCACCGAAGCGGCTCGCGCCGTCATCCTCCTGGCTGCGTTGGTATTGCTGCTAACGATCATCGTGGTGACCGTGATCGTCAGCAAGGTGGTCAAGCCGATCACGCTGCTGGCCGAGGCGACCGACCAGATCAGCCGCGGTGATTTCAGTACGATCGTCACGGTCGATCGCAGCGACGAAATCGGCCGGCTTGCCGAGACTTTCAACCGGATGACCAGCTTCCTCAAGCAGTCGCGCGAGGAGATTGAGCAGTACAACCGGACTCTGGAAGAGAAGATTATCGAGCGCACCCAGCAGCTCGAGGAAGCCCAGGCCCAGCTCATTCAGTCGGAGAAAATGAGCGCTATCGGCCAACTGGCGGCGGGAGTAGCTCACGAACTGAATAACCCACTGGGCGGAATCCTCGGCTATGCCCAGTTCACGCTCGAAAAGCTGCGCAAGAATACACCCGAGAGGACCACGCCCAAGGAGATCGAGAGCTACGTTCGGTACGTGGGCGATATCGAACTCCAGGCCAGGCGCTGCAAGACGATCGTGCAAAACCTGCTCAGGTTCTCACGGTCCTCGCGGACCGTCGAGTTCGAGGAAGTAAACATCAACCAAACCCTCGAACAGACGTTGTCGTTTGTCGAGCATCAGCTCCGCATTAGCCAGATGGAACTAAAAGTGGAAATGGCATCTGATATCCCGGTCATCCAGGGCAACGCCGGCCAGTTGCAGCAGGTGTTTACCAATCTGATAATCAATGCCATGCACGCGTCAAAGCCGGGGTCGACCATCACGGTCAGCACCCGTTATTGCCCGGCTCTTGGCCAGTTCGGGGGGACAGTCGAGGTCGCCATAATCGACCACGGCCACGGCATCGACAGGGAGAACCTCAAGAAGATTTTCGAGCCGTTCTTCACGACCAAAGAGGTCGGCAAGGGAACCGGCCTGGGTCTGTCGGTCAGCTATGGAATCGTCAAGGAGCACGGCGGCGAGATAACCGTCGAATCCGAGACGGGCCGTGGAACCACGTTCACCGTTATCATACCTGTACAGAAACCGGAGCCGTCAGCCGATATAGCGGAAAAAGCAGAGAGCGAACAGAAAGCTTAGTACGCGCTGACGGCACATGGGAGCGACTGCAAATCATTCCATTCTCATCGTAGATGACGAGGAGATCATCCGTGATTTCCTGTCGGAAGTACTTGAGGAATACGACGTTGCGGTGGCCTGCGACGGCGATCAAGCCATAGCCCGGCTCAAGGAACGCCAATTCGATCTGGTCATCACCGATCTGCGTATGCCGAAGGTGCCGGGTCAGGAGGTCGTCAAGGCAGCCCGGGAGCTTCACCCCAACACCAAAGTGATTGTAATCTCCGGCTATTCCAGTCTCCACACGGTGAGCCAGTCGGTCAGCCACGGGGCCTGCGCCTTTCTGGCCAAACCGTTCAGTATCAAAGAGCTGATGCAAGCTGTCAGCGACGCGCTCGAGCCCAACGGAGGCAGCGATGGCTAAGATACTGGTCGTCGACGATTCCTCGGTCATTCGCGAACTGCTCACCGAATACCTGGGCGAGCTGGGCCACCAGGTTGACACCGCTTCCGACGGCCAGGATGGCCTCGCGAAGGCGCGAAGCGGCGGCTATGATATCTGCATCTGTGATCTGCACTTGCCGGGCAAGAACGGATATCAGCTGCTGAAAGAGTTGGGGAAGGATCGCCACGGAATGGAGTTCGTCTTCACCGATTCGCTCCCCGATGAGCTGTATGATATGATACAAAGCTCGACTGAATTCACTTGCCTGCGCAAGCCGTTCGGACTCGAACAGCTTCGCGACGTAATCGAGAAGGGCCTGGAAAAGGCAAGAGTCAAATGAGCGACACGACGTCCTGGGTTTGCCGCATCCTGGCGGTAGACGACGAAGAAATCGTACAGTCGCTGGTGCGCGACGCCCTTGAGGAGGAGGGGTATCATGTGCTCACTGCCAACAGCGGCGCCGAGGCCCTGGCGATCCTGAGGACTCAACCGATCGATCTGCTGATCACCGATATCCGCATGCCTAAAATGAGCGGCACCGATCTCGTGGAGCAGGCGCGCGCGCTCAACCCGAGTATCGGCGTGATCTTCATGACCGGCTACGCCTCGCTGAGTTCGGCCAAAGACGCCATCAAGCGGGGAGCGCTCGACTACATCATGAAGCCTTTCGAGCTCTCCGATATTCGCCAGGCGGTTCGCAACAGCCTCGACAAGCTGCAGGCTGTCGCCGCGGCAGCTTCCCATGACCAGCTGAATTCGCTCTCCGATCTCAGCAACATGCTCTTTGCTGCCGGCGACCGCAAGTCGCTGGTGGCGTCGTCGTTGAAGTTCGCCATGATGCACCTGAAGTGCGAGCGCGGTTCCGTGCTCTACTTCGACACCGCCTCCGAGGCTTACGTCATGTTAACCGAGCAGGCCGGTAATTCCCACGAGGAGGTGATCGGCCGAGATCCGCTCCACGCGATGGTCTCTGACGGCATGTTGATCGAGTTTCATGAGCCTACATTGGTCTCCAACCTCGAGGATCATCCCATCTACCGCAAGCGGCCCGACCCTGACCTGCGTCGCTTTCTGCTCCCCCCATGGACAGGGGAGCAAGAACAGCTGATCGCAGTTCCGGTAGTCAGGGCGGCCTCCTTCTACGGCATTATGCTGCTGACGCCCAGCGAAGACACCGTCCGAATCAAGCAGACCGATCTCAAATTCATGTCCATTACAGCCAGTCAATTGGCCATCTCCTTGGAAAACCTGAATCTCCTTGAGGAAGCGCAGCAGGCCTACAGCCGCCTGAAGGAGCTGCAGGACCAGGCTATCGAGCTGGAAAAAATGGCCACCCGGGGAATTATGTCGGCCGAGATTGGTCACGAATTGAACAATTTCCTGGGCGTGGTGGTCGGCAATGTCGAAATGCTGTCGCATCACCTGGGCAAGGGCAACTACGACAAGCTCGGGAAATACCTCGACACCGTTTCTTCGACCCTGGGCAAGGTCCAGTCTTTTGCGGAAAACCTGATGGATCTGAGATCGATTTCCTCGGAGGAGGAGCTGATTAGATTCGATCAGCTGTTAGTCGAGGTCGTGGAGTACCTTCGCCCTCAGAAGCGTTTCCGTGACGTGGAGCTGATCGTGCCCCAGGATCTCGAACCGGTGTCGCTGCAGGCCGATTCGACCCAGATTCAGCAGCTCCTGTACAACCTCTTTCGCAATGCCGCCGATGCCACGCTCGACTGCCCGGTGCGAGAGATTCGGGTGGGAGTCGAAACCAATCAGGAACTCGGTCGATTTCGCCTTACAATCGAGGACACTGGCGTGGGATTCGATTCCGACGCACTCACCAAGGCATTCCGTCAGCAATTCACCACGAAAGAAGCGGGGCACGGAATCGGCCTGATGGTCTGCCGTCGAATAATCGACAATCATCACGGCGAACTCGATATCGAATCATCGCCCGGCAACGGGACGCGAATCGCGATCAGCTTTCCCATGGCAGTCGAAGCCGTCGAGCCGGTGCCGGTGCACTGAGCCCGGCACTCATCACCACCCTTGATCCGGAGAATTCAGAACTTCCTGCTCCCGCGCTGTGTCAGCGGCTGCCCCTTGGCGCAGAGCGGACACTTTTCCGGCTCCCAGCTCTGCGCGCTGACCGCGGCCAGCGGGAAGAAGGGATAGTCGAACTTTACCGTGCCGCCGGAACGATCAAGAAGTTCGCCTATCCCGACTATCTCCGCTCCGTAGCCTTTCACCAGTGCGATCACTTCAAAAATCGACCGGCCGGTCGTGAGAACGTCATCGACAATCACCACGCTCTGCCCGGGATTAAGAGAAAACCCGCGTTTGAAAACGCGTCCCGCGCCGTTCTCGCCTGACTCAGCATAGAGCGCTTCTATTCCGAGATAGCGGGCGACATCGTAGGCGATGATGATACCACCGGTGGTGGGACCGACTACAACCTCCGGACCCACCGGCGCGAGTTTCTCGGCCATGCTGCGACAAAGCTGCGTGGCCACCGCCGGATTTTTCAGCAGCGTGAACTTCTCGTAATAGACGTCGGAATGGCGCCCCGAAGTCAGCTTGAAATGGCCTGTCAATAGCGCGCCTGAGTCGCGAAACAGCTTGAGTATCTCGTCCTGGTTCATCGTTTCTCCGTGATCACCGCCAGAGCGACGGCATGACTTTGTTCGTGACTGATCGAGATTTCTATCTGAAGGAAAGCGAGTTGGGTTGACAGTGACGGCGGAAGATGAACTGTCGGGCGGCCGCTGTCATCCCCGAGGACTTCGAGGCTGGACATCGCCGGCCGATTCGCGAGGTACTTGCCCAGCGCCTTGATAAGCGCCTCTTTGGCAGCAAAACGACCGGCCAGGAACGCGGCGCGATCATGCCGCCGGGCAATTACTTCGCGTTCCTGCGACCCGAGAATTCGCGAAATGAGCCGGGGGCCGTATTGGTCCAGAAGCCGTTGGAATCGGGTTACATCGGCGATGTCGATACCTATGGAATCAGCCATCTTACGCGGGTTTCGTTGCCAAATCGAGCGGAACATACCCTACGTGTGAACATTGGGCAACGGCCAAAAAAGAGTTGTTTGCGTTTTGTCAATCTGCGTATATTAACTGCAGACGAGAAGAAAATATGGAGAGAGCTGCCATTTGAAAACTTCTAACAATCCACTTATGAAGGTCGTCTCTTCAGCGCCGCGTGAACGCCGTGACCCGGCCGGATTGCCGGTAGCGAAAACAGAATGCGCGAGGTGGCTGTAAAAACCCTTTACCGTAAGGTATGTGGAGGTTTTTCAAATTCGTCGCTCTCTCCCCCAGATTTGAAACCACCCTTCGGGGTGGTTTTTTTGTGCCTTTGCCCAACCCAGCCTGCGCGGAACCCAACCTCGCCCACTCCTGTTTGAGATGCAACACCAAACTGGAGCAATAACATGAGCAAGAAAATCGGAATTCTTGGATCGGGAATGGTCGGGCAGTCTCTGGCCAACGGGTTTGTTAGACATGGCCATGACGTCATGATTGGCACTGGCAGCCGGAATAAGTACGACGATTTGAAAAAAGCGACGAACGGAAAGGCAGCGGTTGGCACGTTTGCCGAAACCGCCCGGTTCGGAGAGACAGTGGTCCTCGCGGTCAAGGGAGCCGCGGCCGAAGCGACGGTCAAGTCAGTTGGCATCGAAAACCTGCGGGGTAAAACAGTGATCGATGCTACCAATCCTATTGACTCGGTTACCCCGGTCAACGGTGTCCTTCAGTACTTCACACCGATGAACGACTCCCTGATGGAGCGGCTGCAGAAGGCGGCCCCGGAGGCGCGTTTCGTGAAGGCGTTCAGTTGTGTAGGCAGTCCGCTGATGGTCAATCCCGACTTCGGCGGCCTCAAACCGACCATGTTCATCTGCGGCAACGACACCGGCGCAAAGCAGGAAGTGACTAACATACTTGGTACTTTCGGCTGGGAAATCGAAGACATGGGCAGGGTAGAGGCAGCGCGTGCGATTGAACCGCTGGCGATCCTCTGGTGCATACCTGGACTCAGCCACAACCGCTGGACACACGCATTCAAGCTACTGAAGAAGTGAAGTCTGTCGATCACGGCGCGTAGACCGACGGCGCCCAGGTCCGTCACGCCCGACGACGATCGGGGGTTCATGGGCTGTCGCGATCGCAGTCTGGTAGCCCACAGCTCGCTGTGGGTTGTTCGCATCTGAACAGAACTCAAACGTCAAAACCACGTCTCACGCTAACGCGTTCGACTCAGGGGTTTTGACCTACATTGTTTGCCACGCGTTCTGTTGGCGCACGAGGACGTACGCCAGCTACAAACCTGATTCGATTGTCTCAACGAAGATCCCGCCCATTGGGTGGGGCACCGGTGAGCCACCTAAGCCAATCACTCCCCACCCGGCATCGTCGCTACGGTGCCCCAGGGCTTGCCCTGGGAGGGGATTCGGATCGATGCCGCGTTGCTCGCCCCCACCCGCAAGCGGGTGGGCCACCGAACTACCGCAGCATCGCGCGGAGTTGCTTTTCGTAATCAATAGAATAATCGGGGCGGGTAAGACAGAAGATGTAGATTTCTAATCCCGTAGAAACCAGATAGAGCGCGTCGTGCTCGATCTCGATCACACCGCTTTCGCGAGTCAGGCCGATCCCCGGCACCTCGGCAAACACAGTCAGGACATCATGCAGGTTCTTGAAAACATCCTTGAAGGCCTTTTGGAATTCTTTCGACACTGCGGCGTTTTCGAAATTCCCCCCGTTGTCGAGGCGATAGACGCGATGTATCCCCGGAAGGCGCTCCAGACGCTCCAGCATGGTAGCCACGGGCTCTGGTTCCGGGTACGGTTTCGGCTCCGACGCAACCAGGCTCGGCTTGTAGCTGGGACGGATCGGTTTCTCCTGTAATTCCACAGGGATGGGAATACGCTGACTGCCGCGCTGAATGATATCGATCACCTCGGCATGCTGTTTCCGCATGGCGACCTCGATTCGGTCTTTCTCCGCGAGGCTGGTGATCGGCTGGTCAAGATTCATCTCGATTTTCTGGATCACCTGTCCGGTGCGCAGCACGGTTGTGGTAATGCGCGGGACAGGACGATAGGCGTACTCGGTCTGGATTTGGAGTTCGGTCGCGCCGAGCTTCACCAGCGAGGTTCGTCCGGTCGGTATGAGGTCTGTCCTGGCCATAGTATACCCAGGGACCGGCGGAATGGTCCCTATCGGCCCATTATCGGCAGATTAGCAGTTGGAATAACCGCAGGAGCGGCAGAAGTAGCATCCGGAATCGAAGCTCATGGGCGAGGCGCAGGAAGGGCAGATTTCCAGCGGCTGGCCCCGGGATTTGCCGTCGGCTGTTGCAGGCTCACTCCGCCCGGCAGCCATCGATGATCTAAAGTTTCGATCAAGAACCTGGGCGATGGCATCCGGGATCGATGACACCTTCCCGCCCTCAGTAAACACCGGGCTGGAGCCGCCGATTCCGCGAAGCTGGCGAATGACCTGATCGACCCCGATTCCTGAGCGCAATGTTAGCGATATGAGCCGGCAGATAGCCTCGGTATCGGCCATCGTCGTGTAACCCGATTTGCCGATATGAGCGAACACTTCGAATGGATGGCCCTCGCGCAGGTTCACCGTTACATACAGGTTTCCGTAGCCGGTGCGAATCTTCTCGGTGATTCCCTGAAGCACCCGCGGGCGTTTGGCAACAATTCGCGCGCGGGCTGGCTCTCCATCGGCAACAGCGCGTTCCGAAGTCTCGGTAACCTGCGAAAGCACCTGGTCGGGGCGGGAACGATCCCGGTAGACCGTCACCCCTTTGCAGCCCAACTCATAGGCCAGTTCAAACGCCGATCTGACCTGCTCCGGCCCGGCGCTTTCCGGAAGGTTGATCGTCTTGGACACCGATGAGTCACAGTGCTTCTGGAACGCGGCCTGCATTCTGATATGATTCTCCGGGGAGATATCGGCGGCTGTAAGAAAGACCGCGCGCACCGACGCGGGCACTTCGTCAAGGTCGGCGATACTTCTCTGGGAAGCCACTTTCGCCATCAGGTCGTCGGAATAAAATCCGCCGTCGCGTGCGGCCTTTTCGAACTGCGGGTTGAACTCTGTCAGGCGGGTGCCGTCCATAACATTGCGCTCGTACGCAAGCGAGTAATACGGCTCAATCCCCGATGAGCACCCCGCAATAATCGAGATCGTGCCGGTGGGCGCAATCGTGGTGACGGTCGCATTACGCATCGCGACCTGGTCCCGCGCATAGATGGAACCGTCCCAGCTGGGGAACCGGCCGCGAGCTTTGGCGAGTTCGGAAGAGTGCTTTCTCGCCTCGGACTGGACGAATTCCATTAACCGCTCACCCAGGGCGAGCGCCTCGGGGGAATCGTACGGCAGCCGCAGTTTGATGAGCATGTCGGCCCAGCCCATGACGCCGAGCCCGATACGACGGTTCTTGCGGGTCTGAAATTCAATCTGCGGAATCGGGTACTGGTTCTGGTCGATGACATTATCGAGAAAATGCACTCCCTTGCGGATAACATCGCCCAGCCGCTCCCAATCGACACCGTCGCCAGGCGAGCCGGTCGTGTAATTATCTGGCAGCGGGTCTAAGACAAACCGGCTCAAGTTGATCGAGCCGAGATTGCAGGAGTCGTAGGCCGGCAAGGGCTGTTCGCCGCACGGATTGGTGGCCTCGATCTGTTCGGTCGGGTAAGTCGGATTGAGACGGTTCATCCGGTCGATAAAAATCACGCCCGGTTCGCCGGTTTTCCAAGCGTGCTGCACGATCTGGTCGAATACCTCGCGGGCATCGAGAAGCTGCTCATGGCCATCTTTCAAATACGTTTTGCCGGAACGGGGATCAATCAGAGCGTATTTCTCGCCCTTCCCTACCGCGTCCATGAAGGTATCCGTGACTGCCACCGAGATGTTGAAATTGGTAATCTCGCCGGTATCGTCCTTGCAGGATATAAACTCGAGAATATCCGGATGGTCGACGCGGAGTATCCCCATATTGGCGCCGCGTCGGGTTCCACCCTGTTTGACCGCGTCCGTGGAGGCATCATAGACCTTCATGAACGAAACCGGTCCGGACGCCACCCCCGATGTCGATGCTACCACCGAGTTGCGGGGTCTGAGACGCGAAAACGAAAAGCCGGTGCCGCCGCCCGACTTGTGAATGAGCGCGGCGTGCTTGTTGGTCTCGAAAATCCCCTCCATCGAATCCTCGACTGGAAGCACGAAACAGGCCGAAAGCTGGCCCAGTTCGCGCCCGGCGTTCATCAGGGTAGGCGAGTTGGGGAGGAATTCAAGTGAGGTCATGATATCGAAAAAGCCGGCGGCGGTTTCATCTATCTGGTCGGAGTCAGCGCCGTAGTTGCGGTCGGCCTCGGCGATGAACCGAGCCACGCGGACAAACATCTCCCGTTCAGTCTCGATCACTCGCCCGTGCTGATCCTTGCGCAGGTAGCGACGCTGGAGTACGGCGCGAGCGTTGTCGGTAAGCGGTATGTCTTTTTTGGTCCACATGGTCACAGTCTCTAACAATGTCGAAACCGCAGGGGTTTCGACCTACAGCAATTCGTCACCCTGAGCCTGTCGAAGGGTGACTCCAGTGCGTGGCGGACGTCCACGTCCGCCACGATTCCCTAGTACTCAAGTATATCGGAAGTCTCAGACCGCGCAATCACATCCTGCTCAGTGGCACCGAATGGAGAGGCAACCCGACGCTACTGCTCTGTAACCGGTGTTTAATCCCATGCAAAAAACCCCGCCCTTGCGGGGCGGGGTTTTCGGCTTAGCCGCTGCAATTCTGTCAGATCTGAAACAAATACTGCAGCTTCATGAAGAACTGGCGGCTGGACTGGCGCCATTGCGACGGAGCGCTGTCGGGCAGGTCGAAACCGTCGGTCGGCACGCCGAAATCGAGCAGGTCATGAGTGGAACCGAAGTAGAACATCGAGAACGAGTTAATGCGATACGTTAAGAGCGGATCGAACTCCCAGGTACGGCCGCTGATGTGGTAGTACGCAGGCGCACCGACAAACACGTTGACGTCGTAGTCATCGTACTGCACCACCAGTCTCAGCGACAAGCGCGGATTGACCTGAAACCGGAAGCGTGAGCGAAGAATTGTCTCTTCAAAGAGCACATCGTGGGTGTCAGTGTGCTTGCTTCGCGAGTAGTTAAAACTGGGCTCGACCACCAGGCGATCGATCGGCTTAAGATCCAGTCCGGCGTTAACGCCGGTTTCGTTTCCCTTGGCATTGGCAAAGACAGCCGGTCCCTGGCCGTACCTGTACGTAAAGTTGTAGCCCAGCTTGCTGTGCGGTTGACTGAAGACTGTCAGACGGGCGGTAAACAACTTGTCGTACTCGTGCCCGAACCAACGTTGCGATCCTTGTTCGGTACCCATCTCAATGTAGGTCTGTGCCCAGCGAAGGTTGGCGCTCACGTTAGTGTTGAAGCGCGCCCACTTGCGGACAACTTCCTCGTCCCCGGCGCCAAAACTCCATCGCCGAGAGACCCCGATCTGCGGCCCGATTCGCTCAAAAATGCCCGAGGTCGGGCGGAAATTGTACGTTGTAAAGGCAAAGAAGGTCTTCTGATCGTTCCACGGATCGTATCCTACCTGCGTGCGATAAGTGGGCGTCAGCTGATCGTAGTTAATGGTGAAATTCCAGTGTCGGGCGCGGCGCCGGAACTGGGAAATAAACGCGGTACCCCAGTACTTTTCGCCGTCAAGGTCCACAGTGTATTTATTGTTGTCAAACATCGACCCGGACGGAAGAGCGAGTTTTTCAATCTGAACGGGGTCGGTAATCTTCGGCTCTCTGGTGTGGCTGATCACACCCTGGCCGACTACGGTGTAGCTGCGGCTCAGTTTGATTTCCATGTCACCAGCCAGAATAGAACCGGCGCCGTCGTGCTCATACCCTCGGTGCGACACCAGAAAACCGAGTGTCGAGCCGCTCCCGACATTGCCCAGCCCTCGCACCACATTGACCGTGCTCTTGCCGATCACCGGGGTCCAGCCCCGTTCCTCGACCGGTATCGAGTAAGGCGAATTCTCATCGTGCGCCATGGTATAGGCCAGGCTAAAACGGTTCCATCGTGCAGTCACTTTGGCCGCAACGTCGGGATCATTCACCATTCGAGTATAGAATGAGTTAAACAGAGTTATGAACAGATCGGAGCCTTCCTGGAAAAACGGCCTCCGCTCGGGATAGAAGAGCGACACGGTCGAGTTCACATCCACCTGGGCGGCGTCGGCTTCTACCTGGCTGAAATCCGGATTGTAAGTACCCTCGATTGTCACGTCGGAGTTCACCGAGTACTTCGCGCCGATCGAAAGCTCGCCGAGAATATCACCGTTCTGGAACGAGGTATCGGGATTGATCTGGGAAGTAGACAGTTCCCGCATCCCGGCC
This sequence comes from Candidatus Zixiibacteriota bacterium, assembly GCA_040752815.1. Classification (NCBI taxonomy): domain Bacteria; kingdom Pseudomonadati; phylum Candidatus Zixiibacteriota; species Candidatus Zixiibacteriota bacterium. The sequence goes on along the minus strand of JBFMGC010000022.1, from coordinate 16,316 downwards.
AGCTCGCCGGCCTGGGTGGAGACAAACGACGGCAGTATTTCCAGCCCCTTGCCGGGGCGAACTCCGGTTATGCCTTCGACAGTCCCCCACTGGCATGGCCAACACTGTTCGTCATAGGTGTTCGGCGACCAGGAGTAGAAGCGGGTAGTCTCGCGCGGATGCCCGCGCTGGAAGTCGACCCGCCAGCTCTGGATATCTTTGTTTGGAAATCTAAGACTGGCAAACGGGATGGCCATCTCCACGGTATAACCGGAATCGTTGATATGAGCGGCCGATTCCCAGATGAGATCGAATCCCCGGTTTTCTCCGAGGACCTTGGTCCACAGGAAGTCCTTCTGGATTCCGTACGGGTTTACCTGAAACTCATACGCCCAGGCGGCGTCGCCGTAAGTGTCGAGGCAGAAAATGACCTCGTCGTCGCCGTAGTATTGATCCCGTTGCGCCATGGTGGCGCGGATGTGTCCGGGATCGTCGAGACAGGCAAACGCGACATATAGTTTGCTGTCGTCGTAGGTAATCAACGCCTCGGTCCTGACGGGCGGCGGCGCATTGTTGCCGGGGTACCGCTCCACGAAACCAGCCGCACGCCCGGCCGAGTACCAGCCGGTATCGTCGAGTTTGCCGTCGATCTTGATCTCACTGGCCAGCTTGCGCGTCTCCAGTTTCGGGTTGAACACCAGAGGGGATGTAGTGGTCGCCGATACCGCGGTCGCGAGTATCAGGCTTGTTCCGACCAGACTGACGCAGACTGACCGAGACCAGTGCTTGCAGGAATGTACCATTGCCAGAGTCCTCTTTTCACCAGGGTGCGTAATCCCACGTTCTTGTTGCGCCCCGAATTGGTGCCGGAGCGATTTACCCTGTGAATCCGGTGCCTTCTTGGTGCCTGTCCCCTGGCTCCCAGCCTGCTGAGCCTAAGAACGAACGACCCCGGGTTTTGTTTAATGGGACTGTGACTTCCGGATACCAGCCGTAGGTCGGGTTCCGAGCATTGACAATTCAAGCGAGAAACCCGACAACAGCCGGACACTATGACAGCGTGGCGGGTATGAAGCAAACGCGCCCTACCGATCCACGTTCGTTCCCTGAGCCGAGACGCCCGGTCCTGTCACCCCGCGCCTCGCGACTACTGACGCGATTGCCCGGCTTTCCAGGCCTCCGCTCGGGACCGGGCCAGCGAATCGTACCGCTCCACCATCCACGGCCATAGCGATTCCAGCCACCGACGATGTGTTGCGGCCTTCTCTTCATTGCCGATGATGTATTCGTAAACATACAGGTCGCCCTGCACCTCCGCCACTGTACTATCGATTTCGAGCACCCAATTCTGAAGACTCTCTCCTCGCGCGTCCTGATTCAATTGGAAGGAAGTAATGGACAGTCGATGCAGCAGGTAGACATACGGCGGGTTGCCGCCGAGTTCGAGAGCGCGCCCGAAATAGTCTTCGGCCGCGTGATACTTGCCTGAGTTCATCGCATTACAGCCGGCCGTGTAGTAGTTGACGAACTCAATAGGATAGACAGGCGTAAGGGGCGGTTCGGGCTCGCAGACCTTGCCGAACAACGACACCAATTGACCGGTCAGCAGGCTGTCGGTCGGATCGAAATACCAGGCCGCGCCGCGATAGCAGTCCAGGAATTGGCTGTAGCGAAGCAGCGCCCGCTCGGCCGGCGCCGAAGGTTTGAGCCCGGTGGAGAAAACGATGAAATCGGGCGCCTGCCCAAGTACGTAACCCGAATTGAACGATCTCTCCCGCCAGGTCGATTCCATGCTGAAAGGGAGTGGCTCCGGGTGACGCGCGATAGTGGAGTCGGTCAGTCCGAGCAGATCAATGATCCGATGTCCGCGAAGGTCGTGCCCAAGGCGGCCGATTGTCGATGCCGCCACGGTGAAATTGCCCTGACCGATCTCCTTCAATCGCTCGGCGAAAAAACCCATCTTGATGACCAGCCCCTTCTCGAGGTTCGCGTACCGCGTGACATATTCGTTCGGCAGCGCCATACCCAGATAAACCATGGCCACAGCCGAAACGATCAACAGGGGGTATTGGAAGATTACCCTCAGCTTCCGCGCGGCCAGTGCAATTGCCGATGATGACGCTATCGCTAGCGTGACAATCACCGGCAGGAAGAACCGATGCACCATGAGCACGTCGCCGCCGATCAAAACGACATACGCGGCGTAACCGAGCGTGAAAAGCCACAGTGACCAGCAATCGGTATTCAGACGACGCCACAAAACCGGCAGAAGAATGAAACCGGCGGCCAGAACTGGGTAATGCTGGATGAACGTCTGAGCGTAGGCTATCCCTGCCTCTACCTGTTCGATATCGAACGCCGTCTTGGCATGAAACGGGTTGGGCAAGATGGATCCGTAATACGCGAGCTTAAACCCGAGATACGGGAGAGTGAACGCGAGCGCAATCAGTGCAGAACGGAGGGGATAACATGGCCGCTGTCGCCGCACCAGTATCTCCAACAGAACCAGCAGCACAGCCACCAACGCACCTTCAGGCCTGATCAGCACGGCCGCAACCAGCACCGCAATTAGCAGCCATGAGCGGCACAGGTAGAGGTAAAGTGCGAGTGCGCTAAGAAATACGAACGCGGTGCTCTCAAGCCCCGACTGCGCCCAGTAAGCAAGCGACAGATTGTGGGACACCAGCGCCGCCGGCAGAAGCGACCAGTACGGTGAACTCCCCGCTAGACACCGCCGGGATAAGAGAAAAGTCAAGATGATTGCAGCGCTCGCCAGCCCGATGCCTACGACGCGAGAAACCAGAACGTAGTCAAAACCCAGGACTCCGCTGACGACCAGGCCAAGTACCCAGCCGAAATTGGTATAGCCCTCTACCCGCTCGCCCTGATTATAGACCAGCCCATGGCCATCGAGATAGTTCGCCGCGAAACGGTATGAGATGTAGGCGTCGTCCTGGAAGAAGTCGAACACCAGCGACTGCCAGACAAACAGCCCGACCAGTGCCGCCAGGATTACGCCTGTTACAATTCGGTGCCGCATAGCGCGACTCGAAGATACGCGCGCTGTCGGCCAAGCGCCAATGGGATTCGCGACGTGACCCGGTCAGCCGCAGCGCGACTATTAGTTCGCCGGAAGCAGGTCGGGGTCGCTCTGCTCGATCATGTCCAGGTAGCCTACCCCCTTGAGACTGTAATACCCCTCGGTCATCTTGTAGACCTTGTCCTTGAGGGCTTCGTCGAGCGACACAAAGCTGTACCCGGCCGCCTCTAATGCCATGAGCAGCTCATCCAGATAGGCGGCGTTCAGCTGGTTGGCCCGGAGCAGCAGAATGTGCCGGATCTGGCGTCCGACAAGATTCTCCGCCAGTCGCTCGACGCGCTCCAATTCGTCCAGCACGTGGTTGATGTAGTCATTGAGCAACCGCTCGAACTTGGCCGAATCGGGGGTCTTTCCCAGCTTGAGCAGATTCAGGTTGTACAGGTAGTCTTCGGGCAGGACAGTCGCGGGAGCGACCACGTAGCCCCGGTCGTTCAAGAACGGCGTAACCGCTTTTCTCCGCTCCGGCGTGTCACCGTAGTGGAGGAACGGGAAACGGAAATACCGTTTCTTCTGTCCGAACCCGGAGAGCATCGGCTCCAAGGCGTCCGCTCCGCGGCGAATGTCGGTGATGAATTGCTCGGGTGTGAGTTCGTTGTAGTCCTGTCCGGAAAACGTCTGGTTGCCCAGCCGGTGACTCTGGTTCAGCCAGGCGCCCAGTATATCATAGGCACCCTCAATCTGCTCCCCGATCACAAACCCGGCCGCCTTGACTTTGTGCCTCTTGAGCACAGCCAGGATGGTGTCGTTGATGGCCTGGCGGTCGACCTCGTCAAAAGATCGCGCGGCAGGGAGTTCATCAAACGTGATCGCGATCTGCTTCCCGGCCCACGCTTTTCCCGGCGAGATCAAAGGGGCGAGAAGGAGCAGAAGCAACGAAAACCGTCCGGCAGTCAACCACCGTCGGAATGGTTCTGTGTCGTTAACGCTTTGTCCTACAAAATGTTGTCTCATTCTTGCCAATCTGGATCGAACGCATTATTGTTCTAAATGGTACAAGGACAAGGAGAAAGAGCGCGTCGGAGGGCCGAAATCAACAAAAAGTAGGCGATCCCGGCCACGCTCGACGCTTCGAGACTGATACTATCCGGTTGTATGACAACGCGTTGCGCGTTATCTGCCGCGGACGGGCTTGTTTTGGAACCGGTATTGATTTTGAGTTAGGATTTAGTTATATTCGAACGCGCACGGAACGCGAAGACCTATCTTGGACAGGTGTCCAAGGGAGGGTTGGGTATGGCTCGTAAAGTTATCCTGGCAGTAAACAACATGATTTTCACCTCTAAGATTATGTCCATTTTGGACAATCTGGAGGCCGAGGGGATCAAGGCGATCCGCTCGGATGACATATTCACCAAGGCTCAGGAGATGCAGCCCGATCTTATCATCATGGATCTTAACCTGAACGGGATCGAGGCGCCCTCGCTGATCAATAAGCTGCGGTCATACAAGGCGACCAGTCAGATTCCTATTGTCTGCTACTCGCCCCATGTCATGGCCGATCAGATGCAAGCTGCCATGAAGGCGGGCGCGACCGAGGTACTGACCAACACGATCATGACCAATCGGATGAGCCGTATCCTGGGCAAGTACATCCAAAACTAACAGCGGATAACAGCACGGAACAAGAGCCGGTTGCGCAAAACGGCCGACTCGTTTTTTCCGCTGTTCAGGGGCGAAGGTTTTACTGATGGCCGCCAGCCGGGCAGTAGACATACGCCGCAAAGTCATCATTATGGCCGGGGTTCAAGAGGTGGAGGGTCCGGTCATAGTATGACGGCGGTATCTGCTCTACCAGCTCCAGCGGTCCGAATCTGATCTCCAGCGAATCGAGATAGGCCGGCAAACGGGTATCGGTCTTGGGGTAAATAACAAAGTAATCGAATTCAGGCTCCCCTGCCTGACTCGGCGACCACTGTCGTAAAGACTCCCATTCTCGAACGTACACGGGCCGCAAAGACTTCCCCCCGTATTCCATCGGTACCCAGCGCTTGACCTCCGGCTGCACGAACATCACGCGCGCGTCCGGGGCGGTGTCCTGCAACCACCGCAGAGGTTCGATCATCCCCTTGTGGCCGTAGGCAAACGTGAAAAAGAAGAGCAGGGCCATGTTGACCGCCAACGAGGCCCATGCCGTGAGCTTCAGCCACTGTGGCAACAGCGCAGTTTGTCGGTCGCGGTTCAGGTAGTGCCAGACGGCAAGGATGCCCATCACGATCACGGCCGGCACGATTGGAAAGACGTATCTTTCCTGCTGCAACGGATGGAGGGTGTGGAACACGACAAAACTGACTGATGACCAGACTAACAGTGCTTGCTCACGGACGAACCGGCGGCGAAAGGCCAGGAAGGGCATGACAAGCGAGATCGGCGGCACGAGCAGCAATACAAGCATCACGAAATAGAGCAGCGGGATCGTGTGGTAGTGAGCCTGAAGGCCGAAGTTTCTGGCAAGACCGGTGAAGGTCGACCGGGCGAACCCGCCCAGCAGCCACCAGTCTGCCAGGCCAGATAGCAGAATCGTCGCCACCACCGCTCCCGAGTAGTGTGCGGCCGGTCGAATGTGTTGCTCCCTCCACCAGAGCAGTAGCGGCACCGGGAGTACGGCAAAGGCGATCTGGAACCGTATCATCCAGGCGAGCCCGGTAAGCGTGCCCGCGACATTGAGCCAAAAGATGCGTTTGTCATCATGATAGCGGTACAGATAAACCAGCGCCGCGAGCCAGATACCCCCGCCCACCACCTCGATAAGGTTCCGCATTCCCAAAAACGGCAGGGCGAAATGGAACGACATGACCAGCCCGGCCGCTACGGCCCAGCGGACCGATCCGGTAACGGTTCGCGCTATCTGAAACGCCGCCCAAACCGGTACCAGCGACAGCAGGGCGTGGACAAATCTGATAACGTACATCATGGCGCCGAGCGTATCGATTCCGAGCCATTGGCACAGCTTCATCTGCCCAAAGAGGAAGAGCGTGTAGAGCGGAAAGCGGGTGATGGTCTCGGCCCCTTTGTGTTTCCACGTAAGGAAACCATCGTCGCCCGATAATCCGCTGGTCAACCAATCCCAGGCCACCGAGACTGTCTCGAAATGGTCGTCGGAGTGGATAAACCCCTGCGACCAGATGACCGCGAGCAGTCGGACTGCGATCGCCGCCGCGAGCACCGCTCCGAGCGGGTGTGCTTTCACCCATTCCTTAAGTGAGATCATAGACTTGGTGCACCTGAAGGCAAAGTAGGCACGGGGCTAGATCGAAGCAACAAGGATCAAGGAGTTAGCTGCTTGGATCCGAGCGAGACGGGGCAGACCGGAGGTCTGCCGCCCACGAAAAAGGTGCGTGAACTTGCGCACGGATTTCCCCAGGCAGGCTCGCCCGGGGCACGTTTAACAGAGATCAGAGGCAGTCGGGCAGGCCAAGTGAAGGGCCGGTAATAAACAAGTAGTCGATGAGCGCGCTGACGTCGCCGACCGTGATATCTTCCACCGACGGGTCAGGGCCTCCGGACTGATTGACGTCGGCCTCTGCCATGCAGTCGACCGCCGTGCCGTTTATGTAGAGCATATCGATTATCGCGGCAACATCGCCCACAGTCGGCTCATCGTCGCCGGAGTTATTGGCATCCCCGACTCTATCACGGCAACATCCTCTGACATACACTTCTCCGGCCAGGAGACTCGGCTGGTACAGGCCCACAGGCGTAGCAAAGAAGGGGGCGTAGGAATCGTAGCTGGTAACGGCGATAGAGGTGGTGTCTCTCAACGCCTCCTGGGGAGTGAAGTACAGCGCCGCGACCGGGCCGTAATCGGGCGGTAGAAGTGTCTGGCCGTCGTTATCCGGAACCAGCAGCAGTGTCGCCTGGCGCAGCGTGTTGTTTACATGCACCAAAGAGCGAGTGTCGAAAGTCTCACCGCGGAGACCGGCGGTAGAAATCGAGTCGAGGCGGAGGCTGTTGCCCGCGGTCCAAGTGATCGGAATGAGCAGTTCGGACATCGGGACAAAGTTCCGCACGCTGATATCGACCCGCACAGGTTCTTCCGGAACTATGGCGCCGGTGACAAGCGCGACCGTGTCGGCGTAAGCCCAGACCAGATCGGGACGGGTATCAGAGAATGGGCCGTCCGGGGTTTGTATTGCCACCCCGACTGTGTACATGCCGGGTTGTGCGTAGGTGTGGGAAGCGGCCGACAGATTGATGATTGTCTGGTCCCCCATGTCCCACGACCAGGAATTCACCTGGCGGAAAGTGAGGGCAGTGATATTGACGCCAAGCGGCGCCGGCCCAAACAACGTGTCAGCCTGTATCAGTACGCCGCTGATCCACCCGCTCAATTTGTCGTCGATCCAGCAGCGCATGCGGGCTTGCTGCTGCGGCGTAAACATGGTACGACAACTGCTGGGCGTATAACCCATGATGTTTTCCGGCTGGGTGAACCCCCATGGCTGGCCGGTGCAGGAATCGACACCAGTAGCCGAGTTGCATTCGTACCAGACATTGGTAGGCGGGGTGTCTTCACACATATCGCCGAGCACGTCGCGATTTGCAGCGCCCACGAATTCGTAACACGGGCCGCAGCGGTTGACCTCGGTTACACCGTGAAACGTGTGCCATAGCCCCAGGCAGTGGCCGATCTCATGGGCAAACGTGCTGAAATTGCCGCCCCAGTGAAAATGCCCCAAAACAATCCCGCCGGTCGGCCCGAGGGCATCGGAACTGAACGGGAAGGTGCCGAATGAATACCCGTAGTCCACACTGGTCACCCAGACATTGAGCCAGCGGGTCGCATCGAACGCCGAGTAGGTCTTCATATTGTCGATCTCGTACTCGCTGAGCAGGCGCCACTCGGTGAAATTGACCTGGTCGAACACGTGATCAAACTGAATGCGGCTGGGCGCGTAATGCTGGTTGATCAGATTGACCGCGTTCTGCACCGAGGCCGGCGTGGTGAACGGACTGGAGCCGTCGGAATTGGCCAGAACATGTATAGCCAGCCGAACTCGCGTGATCGGCGCGCCGGGGTCGGGAATCCAACCGTCACGGGTGTCAGGGTTGTCGCACGGCCCGTACTCGGGGCAGGCGTAGGCGGCCGACGCGGCGCCCAGGCCCAGCACCCGCAGTTCATCGTCGAACTTCTTCTGGGTGCCGCACCAGTTGAGGGAATCAGCTTTGATGGTCTCCGCGGAGCTTCCCCCCCGTGTGCCGAGGATTAGTCCCAGCGCAACAAGCAGAAGCCTGTTTTTCAGATCACGACAATTGAGCAGGCAGGGCATCGATGTAACTCCACTGTGGCAAGTCTCACAAACAGCAACCTGGGCTCGGTTCCGGTGGCTTTCACTACCGCCCCGGATGTGGGGAATCCACCGCCCGGCGTTTCGAGTAACCTCGACATCGAATCGGAACCCGGCGGGCAGGTACATGCCTAACTAACAACAGTTTTCTCGTTTGTCAACTAAGACCTTGCGCCAATGGAGCAAAACCGGGGTGACGCCTCAGGCAAAGTTGAAACAGCGGTCGAATCATGTCTGTGGGTCCCTTATCGCCGGGCCTCCGGACAGGCTTGACTTCATTCCTGTCGACCAAAACCAGGGAGTGTTTCCTGACCGTTTTTTGGACAGCTCAGCGGCCTCATCAGCCGCCTTCTGGGCAGTCGACACCGGGATTGGTACGTCACGTTTAAGGCAGTTTTGTCGATAATCAGACGTATTGAAAAGCGGCTTCGACAGGAGGAACGAATCTGAAATGACCGAACGACCGATTTCCTTTGCCGGGAGGGCAATACGGCTGGCTCTGTCTCTGGCTGTCTCCGTGGCGGCAACCACCGCTCTTGCGGATCGGCCTCGGGACGTAGCCGACCTCGACCTGCAGAATCTCTTGGACAATGTCGTGGTCTCCGCTTCCAAGCACGAGGAAACACTCGAGGAGTCTCCGGCCAATGTCTATATCGTGACTCGCGCCATGATTGAAAACTACGGCTGCGAGTCGATCGCCGAGGCCCTGGCCCTCGCCCCGGGCATGTATATCACCGATGACTATTCCCTGACCCAGATCGGCATCCGGGGAGTCTCCGCGTTCGGTGACTGGAACAGCCACGTGATGGTGCTTATCGATGGGCGTACGCTTAACGAGCAATACAGCGGCAGCACCTCGATCGACGTTTCCGGCCTGGACATCGACAACATCGAGCGAATAGAGGTTATCAAGGGGCCGGCATCGTCGCTCTACGGCTCCAACGCTTTCTTCGGCTTGATCAACCTGATCACCAGGCAGAGTACAGAAGATGGCATGAGTGTAACCGGACGCTATTCCGGCGGCGCGGACACACGCACCACCAGCATGGAGCTGTTTCGCCGCTTCGACAACGACGTATCGCTTAAGATCACCGGTTCATTTCGGGATCAGCAGGGCAGCGATCTATTCTTCCGCGAATTCAGCGATCTTGGCGACAGCACCCTGTTGCGCCTCGACGATGACGGGTACAACCAGTTCTACCTGGACTCGTCAGCCTTTACGGGCGGCTGGGCCAGAGACAAGAACACGCGGCGCAACTTCTCGACCCACAGTCGGCTTACCCTGGGCGATATCAGCTTCACCCTGCACCTGGCCCGGCTGGAGACCGGGCTGGCTCACAGCGCCTGGGGCTCGCTGTTTCAGCGACCGGAGAACCGTTACTGGGAGGCCCGCCACTATGCCGATCTCACCTACCAGAAAGTCGTCTCGCCGGGTGTGGGCATGAACGCGCGCCTGATCTACAGCTACTGGGAGTTCCAGGATTACATCCTCTACAATTACGCGTCCCTCGAAACGTCGCCCTCGTATCTCCCCGGGCCGATATGGACGGACTGGGAAGAGGATCGATACGTCGGCGCGGAGTTGCGCCTGGACTTCGATTTCAGCGACCGGCACCGGCTGATAGTCGGCGGCGAGGGCCAGTTTCATCGATTGAAGCAAATCTCCGGCGAGACCGAATCCGACGGTGAAAGCGTAGTGGAAAACGTCATTCCGGCGGCGCATGTCGAGTTGGATGGTCGGCTTTACAATCTGTACGCCCAGGATCACTACCGACTGACCTCGTTCGCAAGCGTGGTCGGCGGCGTGCACTTCAACAGTTTCAGCTATACCACCGGCAAGGTTATGCCCAAGGGAGTGCTGATCGTCACGCCGTATCGCGGGGCTACTTGGAAGTTCATCGCGAGCCGCGGCTTCCGCTCACCCACCTTCTATGAAATGGCGTTCGACGACGCATCGTTCTACTACCGCAATCCCGAATTGGTCCCGGAGCTTATCGCCTCTTATGAGGTCATTGTCAGCCAGCAATTCCCGTATGGTCTGGCCGCTGATGTCGCGGTCAACTCCAGCCTGGTGACCGATCTGATTCGACTGACCCAGGTCGACACGACCGATCCCGGCCACCCCGGCAATCCCTATGAGGAGGAGATCCTCCAGTTCCGCAACGGCGGCGAGATGCACCTGAAGAGCGTGGAAGCGGCGCTTCGCAGCAGCCCGGCATACCGCTTTAGCGGCTTCGCCAACCTCACCTGGCAGGAGGCGGTTCAGGACCAGGGCGGCATACATAAAAGTCTGCCCAACTCGCCGCGCTGGCTCGCAAATGTCGGACTTACCTATCAGTTGCGGCAGGATAAACTGGCTCTCTCGGTCAAGGCCCAGCACATCTCGACGCGCACCACCTGGGATGGTGGGCGGCTTGCACAGGTCTGGCTTCTGGACGCGATGTTGCAGTCGCGCCGGCTTGTTGGCGCCCTGGACATCGGGGTCGGAGTCAAAAACGTGTTCGACAAAGAGTATCGAGTTCCGCTCTCGTTTGACTACGCACCCTCCACAAGTATCGAACGTCCGGGTCGCTCGGCGTTCCTGAGCTTGCGGCTGGCTACGAAATGGTAATGACACGAGTTGCGCTGAAGCAGCTCGATCGGTACGGGAAAACGACAACGTGAAGCATCCCGGAAACGTACTCATAATCGGTCTTTTCCTGCTGGGCAGCCACGCATCGTCCGTCGCAGAGGCTCTCGATCCAGCCCAGGCGATACCGCTCTTTCTCAAAATCGTGTCGTACGATCAGAGCTTTCAAGGCGGGCCTGATCGCACTGTCACGGTCTACCTGCCGTACGACCGCCGTGAAGCGCCTTCGTACGAGCAGTACCGGGTAGCCCAGAGGTACTTTGAAAAGAACGCCGACCTGACAGTGCTGGGCAGCCGAATCCGTTTTCAACCGGTCTGCTGTGACAGCCTCAGAACGATAGTCGATCAGTTGTCCCCCGATGATTACAACATCATGATGCTGACAAGCCTGAACGAGGAACAAACCCGCCTCCTTGCTGATCTCAAGAGCGGAACCCGCATCAGGACGTTCGCCTTTGATGCCGTACAGATTCCATTTGGAGTGGCGGTCAGCGTAAGGCCGGACGAGAAAAAGAATGCCATCATCGTAAATCTTGCTGCGGCTCAAAGCGAGGGAAGCCGCTTCGGCGCACAATTGCTGCGCTTGTGTGAGATTTGGGAAGGAAAGTCGTAAGTCGTGAGAAACCTGTCGCTCAAATGGCAGATCTTCCTTCTGGTTCTGATGGCGGTTACCGTGGTGGTGGTAACGCTTACTCTGCTGACAATCGTACAGGTCAGAAGCCATCTGCGCCGCAGCCTTGACGAAAATGCCATAAGCACGTCCCGGCTCCTGGCCGACAATATCGGCCCGGGCCTGGAGTTCAACGACAGCGTTTATGTCGCTGAAATCGCGACGACGGCTATCGGCAACAGCAATGTTGTCGGTATCAGCATCTATGACACAGACCGCCGACAGGTCTTTCGTTCCGCAGGCTACAACCGGGAAGCCCCGATTCCCGATTCGTGTAATTTCGTCAACTCCCTGGAAATCACTCGCCGCGGTCCTCTGTGCCTGATCGAGCGGCCGGTCACGGTCAAGGGACGGACCGTGGGCTGCCTGTGGCTGGTAGTGAGTGAGGAGGCAATGCTCGTCCAGTTGCGGAAGAGTATGGGCATAGCCCTGTCCGTGGCCGCGTGCCTCTTCGTCCTCACCGGCGTGATCGGCATCGTCGTATCACGTCGCGTCGTTCAGCCCATCAAGACATTTGAGCAGGCCGCGGCGCGCATCAGCTCAGGAGACATGAAGTCGGTTATCGATCTTGCCCCCCTCCATCGGGACTTCGTCTCCCTGGGCAGTTCCTTCAACAACATGCAGGCGGCCCTGGGGCGCGCTTTCGGAGAGATAAGCCAGGCGCGCGACCAGTCTGAGTCACTCGTTCAGGAACGCACTCGCGCCCTCCAGGAGGAACTGGCAGAACGGAAAAGAGCGGAGAAAGCTCTGGAAGAAGGCCGCGAATTGCTTCGCGCGACGATCGAATCTACGGCCGACGGCATCCTGGTGGTCGATTCACAGGGCTGGGCGACTCACAGCAACAAACGATTTGCCGACATGTGGCACATTCCCGACGAGCTGCTGGCCACGCGCGACGACAACCGGCTGCTCGCCCATGTCCTCGACCAGCTCGTCGACGCTCCGGCTTTCCTGGGCAAGGTTCGGGAATTGTACGACTCTCGTGACGAATCTACCGACATCCTAAATTTCAGGGACGGAAGGGTGTTCGAGCGCTACTCGTGTCCCCTGATCCAGAACGGCACGCTGGCCGGACGCGTATGGAGTTTCCGCGACATAACCGAGCGGATACGCGCCACCGAGCACATGCAGTTCACCCAGTTTACGGTCGACCATGCCGCCGAATCGGCCTTCTGGATGCGCCAGGACGCTCGTTTCTTTTATGTCAATGAGGCTGCTTGCCAATCGCTCGGTTACAGTCGCCAGGAACTTCTGGCCAAATCTATCCATGACATTGACCCGAATTTCCCCACCGAAGCCTGGCCGATTCACTGGAGCGAACTGCGGCGCAAAGGGAGCCTGACCTTTCAGTCGTCGTTCCGGAGGAAAGACGGCAGGGAATATCCGGTCGAGATCACCGCTAACTACGTCGAATTCGGGGGAAAGGCCTATAACTGCGCGTTTGCGCGCGACATTACCGATCGTCGCCGCACTGAGCAGGCGCACACGATCCTGATGAAGGTGGCGGAAGCGGCTAACCAAACCGACAGTCTCGAGAGCCTGCTCAAGACCGTGCAGCACCAGCTCGGCGGGCTCATAGACACCAAGAACTTCTACGTCGCGCTCTGGGACTCCGAGCGTCAACTTTATACATTCCCGTACAGCCACGACGAGCATCCGGACGAGGACTACTCGCCTCAGAGACTCGACGGCAGCCTGACCGATTATGTCAGGAAACATGGCGTACAATTGCTGGTGGACGACCGGCAACAGCGGCTTCTTGACGAGCGCGGTGAGATCAGGTCGGCCGGTACACCCGCGGCCGCGTGGATGGGCGTGCCGCTTCGCACTGCCACCGGCACGATTGGCGTGCTGGCGGTGCAGAATTACCACGACCCCGAGGCCTACAGCGACGCCGATCTTGACTGGTTGATGTCGATCGCCGATCCAATCGCAAGAGTAATCGAGCGCAAAGGCGCGGATGAACAGCAGCGTCACCTGCGCGAGGAGCTTGACCGGGCCGAACGCATGAAATCAATCGGCGTCCTGGCCGGCGGAGTGGCGCACGATCTGAACAACATGCTCGGGCCGCTGGTCGGTTATCCCGAGCTCATTCTCCTGAAGCTTCCGCAGGACAGCCCGATCAGGAAGCATGTCCAACGCATCGGCACGGCCGCCAACGAGGCGGCCAGCGTGGTGCAGGACCTGCTGACTCTGGCCAGGCGGGGCCGCTACGAAATGGTGCCAATCGATCTTAACGCCGTAGTGGAGGGCTATCTCGACACGCCGGGATTTGCCAAACTGCGCGAGACCCGGGGCAGCGTCACCTTCAGTGCCGGTCTCGATCCCGGTATCGGCAAGATCATGGGCTCCGCGCCGCACTTGTCGAAAGTTATCATGAATCTCGTGGTGAACGCATTTGATGCCATGCCCCACGGCGGGTCGTTGACCATCAGCACACGGCGGCAACACCTCGACCGACTCCTCAGCGGCTACGAAGACGTGCAGCATGGCGACTATGCCGTGCTCAGTGTGCAAGACACAGGAACCGGCATTGATCCGGCCGATATCGACAAGATATTCGAGCCGTACTACTCCAAGAAGAAGATGGGCAGCAGCGGCAGCGGTCTGGGGTTGTCGGTTGTGTACGGGGTCGTCAAGGACCACAACGGGTACTACGACGTCATCTCGGAAGTCGGCAAGGGGACCGAATTCATCATGTACCTGCCGATAACGGCGGTCGGTGAGGAAGCCCGGAAAGAGTGCGCTCCGGAAATTCGCGGCGCCGAACGCGTGCTGGTGGTCGACGATGATGACAACCAGCGCGAGATGGCCTCGGAACTGCTGGGCAGCCTGGGCTACCTTGTCGCCTGCGCTGCAAACGGCCACGAGGCGCTGGCAGTCCTCCGGCGCGAGTCGTTCGACATCGTCGTCCTTGACATGATCATGGAGAAGGATTTCGACGGCCTGGACACCTATCGCGAGATTATACAGTTCAGACAGGGCCAGAAGGTTATTGTCGTCAGCGGGTTTTCCTCGACTGAGAGAGTCGAAGAGATGCAGAAACTCGGCGCGGGACAGTACGTGAAAAAGCCGTACACTCTGCAGACGCTGGGGGCGGCGATTCGCACGGAATTAGCTCGACCCGTCGCTATCCCCACAAACGAGGTATTCGAGGGCGGCAGACCTCCGGTCTGCCCCAACAGGTAGCCCACAGCTTGCTGTGGGTGGCCGACTCCTCGAAATCTACATTCGATGCACCGCGTAGGCCCTTCCAGCACAAGCGCTGAGGCACCCAGGCGGCCCGTCTCCGTATAATAACCGTTGACCCATCTCCCAAACCGATCAACATTGTCCGTAACCCGCCGGATCGGTCGGGCGTCTATGGTACGAAGCATGAGCGAACAGGACCGCTTTTGGAAGCTCCTGGAAGCGGAGTATTATCGTGCTATGATGTTCTGCCGCAAGCTGATAGGCGACCGCGATAAGGGCGACGATCTCTACCAGGACGCCCTGGTTGTCGCCTGCACCCGGTTTGGCGACCTCCGCGATCAGGCCGCCTTTCGCCCATGGCTATATCGGATAATCATAACCACGTTCCACGGGACGGTTCGCCGCCCGTGGTGGCGGCGCAAGGTGGCGCTGGCCCCGGAGCACGAAGCGTTGATGGTCCCCCCCGACCCCGGCGACAGCCTCTCCGCCCGTCGATGGCTGAATCGAGCGTTCGAGGCGGTTTCCGCTGACGACCAGGCCCTGATCACGCTGCATGAGTTGGAGGGTTGGCCGCTGCTGGAACTGGCCGCTCTTTACGGCAAATCCGAGGGAGCGATCAAACTACAGCTCTTTCGGGCGAGGAAGAAAATGAAGGCAGCTTTGCTGAAAGCAGCTCGTGTTGCCGCCACGAACAAGAAACCTATTGTCGCGAGAGAACAATGCGTTGTCGCGAAGCCAGACGCAGAATAGACGTGCTCGGTCAGAACGAGAGCGCCGGGACCGCAGATTTCGACTTGCAGGTCCATCTGCATGACTGTGGAGAGTGCGCCGAGTACGCCCGGACCGGTCAAATGCTTCAGACTGCGTTCGAGACGGCTCGACTTGACGACACCGGCAGCACCATATCGCTCGATCAACAGCGTGAGCTGGTGGACCAGAGGCTCCGTGCCGGACACCGCGTGGTGCACCGCACGATGCCCGCGGCCGCGTTTGCTTCGGGATGGTCCTTTCTGCTGAGGCCGGGAATGCGCTGGACTATGGGTGCTGTTGCAGTCGCAGTACTGGCGTTGGTATTCGTACCATTCAGTCATTATCACACGGTGGGGTATGATCTCAGTGTCGATGGTGTCAGCCGGGAGCTGGCGCTCAACCAGGATCAGATGTGTGACATCCTGAGCAAGCTGGGCCTGGTCGAGGCGGGAGTTGAAGTTGTTGAGTGTGACACGACCTGCTGCGTGGCGATTTTCGACCTGAAATCCGAGTACGAGGCGCACCTGGTGGCCGGGGCGATTGCCCGACTAAGCGAGACTGATCTGACGACTAATATCGTGCCGATCCGAACCAGAAAGTCACGCACACTGATCGAGCAGGCGAACGATCTGATTCGTCGCGGGGTGTAGGACATCGGACCAGAGGAGTGACACCGTCGGCCATGGTCGCCCGACGGCACGATTTCCGTGC
>JBFMGC010000021.1 GCA_040752815.1 Candidatus Zixiibacteriota bacterium | reverse complement strand
TCGCGATGAACCACATGCTGAAAGTCTATGGGGAGAACTCGGCGGTGGAGCTCTCGAAGAAACTGGCGCAGCGCCTGAGCCGCCAATCGACCGTGCAGGACTATCTCGAGTCGGACTACGAGTAGGGTAGACTTTTTTCTCAAGATTTCGCTTGACAGCGGACTTTTGACAGGTTAGCCTGAGTCCAGGTATTATAAGCACCAGAAATTGTTGGGACTGCGCTGCCGGGTTTGGTTTGGCCCGGGCGGCACGCGGGTTTACGTAGTTCAGGGGTGTATAAGATGGGTGCATGATAGTATTCCAGATCAAACCAATTCCCAAGCGATGGAGGTGGGTATGAGAGATGTCGTAATCAGGGTGTTTGTGGTCTGGGCTGTGTTGGCTCAGCTCGCAGAGGCTGGTGACCTACAGCAGCCAACTTTAATCGAGGTGGGCCCCGGCAGGTTCTGCAAATGGTCGCCCGACGGAAAGTATCTTTCGTTCGCGAATGCAAAGGGGTTGCAACTCTATGTGGTTGATTCGGGGACGGTAAGAACAATAGCTCCGCCAACCGAGATTGACGGACTCAACGAGGCCACCTACCAATGGTCCAGCCCTGACGAACTGTTGTTCACACGCAACAGAAAAGTGAAGGCTGAGAAAGGGAGTTACAGCCAGTGGGACTATCTGTCCATCCGCTCGGATGGCAAAGTAGATGTCATCTACTCTGAATCAATGAACTGGGGTTCACAGGTTAGAACCCGACCGAGGCGGCTCAACACGGGCGGAGTTGTACTTGCACGCGAGAGCGTGGACAGCCCGGAGCCGCTTAAGAAACATAGGGAACGCGCAGGCCTCCGTTCAGACGCGTACTATGTTGTGGATGGCGCTTTCACTGGCTATCTGGGGGTTGAGATCAATCGAGGTTTGTGGCTTCTCCATCCCGACGGCAGCAAATACAAGAGTATCAGTTGCGAATGGGACTGCAGACTTCCACTTCTCTCGCCAAACGGGCAGTACGTCATGTGCCGGATCGGGAGGGTGATCATCGACACATCAGGTGTCGTCGTTGGGCTGTTCGACCATGGCATTGACTTTGAAGATTGGTTTGCGGACAGCAAACGTGTTTTGTACACGAAGCCTCTCCAGTCTGAATTCGACGTCATCGGCAATGAGATCTTCATGTCCGAGTTAAATGCGACCAAGGAAGTTCAAATCACCTCGACTCCAGACAAGACTGAAATGGATCCCGTCATATCTCCTGACATGAGGAGGATTGCCTACAGGAACTACGCTGCCGATGGTCATTTTATCGAGATTCTGGATTTCGGGGAGGTGATTAAATGAGAACGAAAATCGCTATTGCTACTTTCATTGCCCTGACAGCTTTATGCTCCCGAGTTCAGGGTCAGATCATTTACGTGGACGCGGGGCACGGCGGGCCGGGTGCAGACGTAACGCATAACGGCGGTGGATCCAATAATAATAATGGCACCGTGGGGATCTGGGTCGGCACCGCAGAGCAATGGGTCAACCTGAACGTAGCCTATGCACTGCGCGACACCTTGGAGTACTGGGGATGCCAAGAAAACCTGGATTACATGATGTCGCGATGTCATGACACGACAGACATTTCGATTCCGGAGCGTGTCGAGGAAGCTGAGAATTTCGGCGCTAACCAACTTATCAGTATCCACCACAATGGGTTCCCGGCCGGTGCGGCTCAGGCTACCGAGGTACGCTGGTGCAACAAGGACACAGCAGATGACGGTTCGCGCCGCGACCTCGAGGCCTACGACAGCACACTGGCAAAGAAGATGTTGTATCGGATATTAGAGTACTTCCGTGGCGGGGATTCAACCAAGTACAAGAACAAATGCTTCGTTATGAACCAGCCTGATCCCATGCAAGGCTGTATGCTGTGTTCCGGGCTATACCTTGTTCGAAACGCAATGATGGCTAACGTCATTACCGAGGCATCGTCAATAAGCTCGGATACCGCGGAAGAGTGCCTTTTTCGGTACGCCCTGCCAGTCGCTGGCCACACGGAAAAGGAGGCTTCAGCCATATACGGTGCTTGGCAGAGCTATATCCTGGGCCAGGGATTCGGCCGTATTGACTACCAGTATTTTGGCTGGGCGGTGGGCGATCATTTTCCGGTGTCCGTAAACTTCGCCGACTACCGCACGCCCTATGAGCAGAATTGGCATTTGGCGGAGCCATACACGTTATACGCCAAGCCATTTACGAAGGACGGGTACGAATACACATTGCACCATTGGGAGGAAGTGTGGTGGTCGACAGGGGCGGTTCTGCATACGTTCGACCCATATCAGAATCCAATCTATGTTACGACCAGCGTGGCAATGGATGGGTATCACTACTATGTTGCTTATTTCACAGGCGGCCCCTTCGGGGGTCAGTTCGTTTCGCCGGGTTCGTTTATGACACAAGTCATGGCTGATGAACCTTTCTGGATTGAGTGGAATGTAGCCGAAGGTTTCTTGAATAGCTGCACATTGTATATTGACTTCACGTCGAACTCCGGCTCTACGTGGACACAGATTGCCGGCCCGCTCCCATACAACAACGGCTACCAGGCACAAGAAACCGATGTCAGCAAATCGACACCTGCGGATCGGGCCGGAAAATATCTGTGGGATGTACCCCCTATCCAATCGAGCAACTGCTATCTGCGCATACGCGCAAGTGACAACGCGGACAATCGAACAACTTTCCAATCACAAAAGTTTGCGGTCTCTCCCTGCCCGCTTTCTACGGGTGACTTCTATTGGACTTTCGTGTCAGGCCGCGTGCGAAAATTCACTTATCTGAGACCGCCGGGTATCCCCGTTACCAACATACTATGGAGTTTTGGCGACGGAACGAGCGCATATTCTACGGCCGACACTATCAGGCATTCGTATGTCCGCGGTGGCTTCATGACCCCATCCATCGTCGTCACCAACTCCTGCGGTTCATACACTTATGTAGCGCCGTATCCGGTTGACGTCGGCTGCTGGTATGTCACACCCGACGCCGACGGAGACGGCGTGGCCAACGATTGCGATAATTGTTCACAAATCTCCAACGTCGGCCAGGACGACGTTGACGTGGATCGGGTGGGTGACGTATGTGACAACTGCATTTCGGTTTCAAACGCTGATCAACTGAATACTGACGGCGATTTCAATGGTGACGCGTGCGATAATTGCCCTACGGTCGCCAACAGTGATCAGCTTGACACAGATGCGGATACGAAAGGTGACCTGTGCGACAATTGTCCTTCAGTAGCTAACGCCAATCAGGCCGATATCGACGGGGACGGCAAAGGCAACGTCTGTGACAATTGCGCTACCGTTGCCAACGCCAATCAAGCCGACTCCGACGGTGACGGCAGGGGCGACCTATGTGATAATTGCGCGTATGTGTCCAACGTCAACCAACTCGACTCGGATGCCGACGGTAAGGGCAACTCTTGTGATAATTGCCAGTATCAACCCAACCCCGATCAGGCGGACTTTGACGGGAACGGCATCGGTGATGCTTGCTGTTGCGTGGGTCGAGTGGGCGACGCCAACGGGGATGGCAGCGACGAGCCAACCATTGGCGACATTACTATCATGTTGGATGCGCTGTACACTTCCTTGACCTGTGAGAATCTTATAGGCTGTTTTGCGGAGGCAGATGTTAACCAATCCGGGGGCGCCACGCCCGGCTGCGGAGACATTTCAGTGGGCGATGTTACAATCCTTATTGACTACCTGTTCATTACCGGGCCGTCACTTGGGCTGGCAGATTGCCTGTAACTCCAGATGGCGGGAGCTCGCCGCTGCGAGCTCCTGCCCTGCCTTTTCCGCTCTCCGAATTCACTTGGCGAATCCCTCCCCACCTGTTATCTATACCGGCTGACCGGGCTGCCCTCGGAACCGCCAGGGACGGCTCCGGTACAAATAGACGGTTACGCACTGGAGGAAGCTGGTAGATGTTCGCTTTGAGATTGGTTCTGGCCGGAGTGTTGATTGCGGCCGTGGCCGGGCTTGGCGCCGGCTGCGGCAAGAGCGACCTGAGCGCGGTCGCAGAGGTCGGCGACGAGAAAATAGCCATTCGGGACTTCGAGGATTTCCTGCAGCGCAACCCGGTCGGATTTCGCACGGCCGAGGAAGAGTTCGAGGGCAAGCGGGCGCTACTGGACAGCCTGATCGATCACACCCTGCTTGTTCAGGCGGCCTATGCCAAGCACATCGATCAGTCGCCTGAGGTGGCGCGGATCATGGAGGCCAACCGCTCGCGTTTTCTGCTCGACGCTCTCTATCATTTCCATGTCGACAGCAAGGTGTCCGTCTCCGAGGCGGAACTGCGCCAGATCTACGACGATCTCCAGTACCAGATTCGCGCCTTCCACATCATGCTGGATAGCCCGGACACCGCCCAGGCCGTTTTCGAGCGGCTCAAGGCCGGCGAGAATTTCGAGCAGCTGGCCTACCAGTATTCGACCGACCCCCGCGCCAAGCGTAACCGGGGCGACCTGGGGTATTTTGTGCGCGGGAGTTCACCGGAAGAATGGGAGAAAGTGGTTTTCCGGCTGGAGACGGGTGAGATCACGCCGCCGTTTCAGACATCGTTCGGCTACCATATCGTCAAGGTCGTGGACAAGAAACCGAACGACATGCGCGAGGAGTACGCGCGGATGCGCCCCGACCTGGACCGGCAGCTTCGCAACGACAAACGCCAGAAGCTGACCGAAGCGTATTTCGACAGTGTTGCCGCCAAGTACAGGGTCTCTGTCGACACGACAGTCGCCAACTACATTCTCCACAAGCGCACGCTGCTTTATCCGCCGCAGGTGCTGGATCAACTGCCCAAGAATGATTTCGATGACGAGCAGCTCGACCGCGACGAAAAAGAGCTGATCCTGGCCACGTGGGAGGGGGGCCAAATATCGGTGATAGATTACCTGATGAATACTCGACGGTATATCCCGCAGGATGAGAGGCCGAATTTCGACGATTACGCCGGCCTGTCCGAGGTGGTCTACGAGATGAAGCGGATGGATATCCTCATCCACGAGGCGGAACGACAGAAGGTGGCCGAAAGCGACTATTACAAGATGAAATTCAAAACGTTTGAGCGCTACACCCTGGCCGAGATCATGCGCAATGATTCCATCCTGGCGCCGACCACGCCCACCGAGCAGGAACTGCGCGATTACTACGACCGCAATCGCGAGCAATACCTGGTGCCGGCGCAGGTGCGTCTCTTCGAGATCCTGGCCAGCGACCAGATGCTCGCCCAGCGACTGGCGCGGGAAATCACCACGCTGAACCAGTTTCAGGCGAGGGCCTTTCAGTATACCGAGCGCGCCGGCCAGCGCGTCAAACGGGGCGATCTCGGCTTTGTCGATTCGCTCCATTTCCCGGTGCTCTTCCATGCCGCGCGGCGTGTTCCGGTTGGCACAGTCGGCGGCCCGATACCGGATAGAGGAAAGTTCTCCGTAATCTGGCCGGTGCAGTGGACCAATGAAGCGTACCAGGACTTTCTTACTGTGAAAGGAGACATCGCCGAGCATCTGGCGGTCGAGAACAGGAACCTGGCGGTGCGCGAATGGCTCAAAATGAAACGCGAATCGACTGATATTGAAGTCCACGATGACGTCATCTGGAGCACGATCAACAAGGACCTGTACCGGACCACGGGGAGCGCCTCCACCACGCCATGAACCGCCGTTTCCAGTTTGCAGTAATGTGCGTCCTGCTGGCGCGATCGTTGCTATTCGCACAGACGGACCCTGACTCCGCCGACACCGTGGACAAGATCGCGGCGGTAGTCGGGGACGAGGTCATCCTGGCCTCGGAGTTGGCGAACCAGATACAGATCGCTGCCTTCCAGTCGGGAGAGCGCCCCGAAACCGAGGCTGAGCTGCTCCGCTTCCAGCAGCAGGTGCTCGAGCAGATGATATCCGACCGCCTCTTCCTGAGAGAGGCCAAGAAGGACACGACGATTCAGATTCGCCCCAACGAGG
Source organism: Candidatus Zixiibacteriota bacterium (assembly GCA_040752815.1). Lineage (NCBI taxonomy): Bacteria > Pseudomonadati > Candidatus Zixiibacteriota > Candidatus Zixiibacteriota bacterium. The sequence continues at coordinate 39,790 of JBFMGC010000021.1, read as the reverse complement.
TAAAGGCGGCTCTCGACGAACACATCGCGCGGATGGTCGAGAATTTCGGCAGCGAGCAGGCCTTTCTTCGGGCACTGACCGCCGAGGGGATGACTCTTCGCGATCTGGAACGCCAGTACGAACAGGATATTAGCAACAACCTGCTGCGCCAGCGTTACATCCAGAATAAGCTGTACAGTGTGTCGGTCTCGCGGCACGAAGTGGAGGAGTTCTTTGAAAAATTCAAAGACTCCATTCCGGATCAGCCCGAGGCGGTTAAACTGGCTCATGTGCTGCTCGCAATCAATCCGTCGCCGGCGATAGAGGACTCGGTCAAAGCCATGGCTGAACAGTTGCGCAAACGGATCCTCGACGGCGCTGATTTCGCGACCATTTCGTCCCAGTACTCCAGCCTCGGCGCCGGCGCCAATGGTGGTGATCTCGGGCTTGTTGAGAGCGACGATGTCGTTCCGGAGTTTTCGCGAGTGGCGTTCAAGTTGAACGAAGGTGACGTCTCCGGGGTTGTCCGCACCCAGTTCGGTTATCACGTGATCAAATGCGAGGGGAAACGAGGCAACCAGTCGCGTCTTCGGCATCTGTTGCTGGCAGTGGAGCCGTCATCGGCAGATACGGCCGCGGTCGTGCAGTTGGCGGATTCTCTGCTGGGAGCAGTCCGCGCCGGAGCGGATTTCGGCGAGATCGCCAAAACCTATTCGCAGGATGACGACTCTCGCGTGCAGGGCGGCGAGCTGGGCTGGTTTGCCATGCGCCAGTTGCCCCAGGAATTCGCCGACGCTGTCGCCGGCTGGACTACGCCGGGAGAGTTGCGTGGCCCGGTGAAATCACGCTACGGTGTTCATCTATTGCAGTTGCTTGACCATCAGGCGGGGAAGAAGCTGACGCTCGAGGAGGATTTTGATCGTATCAAGGAGCTCGCCCGCCAGGACAAAACCGGTCACATGGTCGACCAATGGCTGGCTCAACTAAAGAAACGGACCTACATAGACTACCGCCTCGAATCTCCGAGCGAATGAGAATCGACGATTTCCTGTCCACTGTTGGGGTTGTGAAGCGCCGGACCACGGCCAAAGAGCTCGGCGTGAGCGGTCTCCTCGAGGTGAACGGTCAGCGCGTCAAACCATCGTACGACATCAAGATCGGGGATATCATACGTATCCGGGGCAGTCGCCCGGCGGCGCTGGAGGTCCTTGCCATTCCGTCCGGATCGGTGGCGAAAACCCAGCGCGAGTCGTTTTTCAAACTCATACCGGTTTCCTGATTGGACCGGCGACAGGAACCAACGGGGATGTCCGTCCAGGAGCTTACGAGGTTGCCTCATAAGGAGTTGACGGAGCAGATTTCGCCGACAGTACCTACGCTGCATGCCTGAATAGGCCCGATGGAACCCACTGCCGTGCCCAGGTGTTAAATACACATTACATGTACCAACGGTAACAGATCAGTTGACTCAGGCTATAGAAGCCGATATATTGAAGACCAGAAATAGACAACTTTAGGACACTTTTAGAGGAGTAAGTCGCATGAAGAGGATGCTTTCCGTAGTGTTCGGTTTGATGGCGCTGGCGGCGCTGATGGCTGTTCCGGCTGTGTCATTCGCCTGCGACGGCGAGAAGTCGGCACAGACTGCTCAGGTCGGCCAGACCGCCCACAACCACATGGCCTCGGCCAATGGCCAGTGCACGCCCGGCGAGGCTGCCGCCTGCGCGGCCAAGATGGGCATGAGTGTTGAAGAGTGCCAGAAGCTCTGCGCCTCCGGCGAATACACCATGGTCAACATGTCGATCAAGGGCATGACCTGCGGCGGCTGCGAGAGCAGCGTGACCGCGTCGCTGGCTCAGATGCCGGGCGTGGTGAAGGTCGGCAAGGTCAGCTACAAGGAAGGCACCGCCTTCGTCATGGTCGACCCCAAGAAGGTCAAGAGTGAGTCACTTCTGAAGGCTGTCAGCGACAAGGGCTTTCAGGCGGAAATTGTCCCGGCCGTTTCGGTGACTACGGTTGATTCAAAGGCTACCGGAAATGCGAATCACCCGTGCGGTCCGGAAGCGGCCAAGTCCTGCGCCAAGAGCTGCGCCAAGTCCACTGGCACCGCCCAGGCCAAGCCTGAGAAAACCGGCGGCGGGCTCTAAGCCTTATCGATTTCGAGAAGATCACAGGCGGGACTTCGGTCCCGCCTTTTTTTTGCCCAGAATGTCGATTCGATCTTTGTTGGCGGCCTGACCGTTAAAGAGTATTATGCGGCTCCCGATGATGGAACCGGCTGCCGATGACACAATCGTACAGTCGGTTCGTCTGTGACTTGATATGATTACCACCGGTCGCTATCTGCTCAGTCTCGGCATCGCTTTAGCGTTGCTGTTTGGAACCGAATCGGCGCTCGGGGCCAAGTACGCCGGAGAGGCGTTTACGCTTGGAGTCGGCGGACGCGGTCTGGCATTGGGCGGAGCGGTGGTGGCCGGGCCTTTCGACGGTTCCGCGCCGTACTGGAATCCCGCCGGCATGAACCTGCTCGGGTCGCGCCACTTTACTGCCATGCATGCCGAGACATTCGGATCGTTGCTCAACCATGATTTCATTGGGTATGTCGATGCCCGCAGCGTGGGGGACACGTCGCGGGGATTCTTTGACGCCATTGGCTTTTATCTGTATTACCTGGGGGGCGACGGAATCAAGATAACGGATCTCGACCAGGATGATCGCCCCTATGTAGTCCGCGAGGAATCTCACGGCGACTGGCTCTTTTCGGCAGCGCTGTCGCGACAGATCGCCCCCGACATCCATGTCGGCATCGCCGGAAAAATCATCTATCGTGACCTGGGGGTCGAATCCGGCTGGGGACTGACCGCCGATGCCGGCGCGGTCTGGCGGCCGTGTGAGTGCACCAGTTTCGGTCTTATGATTTCCGACATCACCACCGGGTTCATCAAGTACGACCGCTCCACGGAGTCGATCTATCCCACGGTCAAGCCGGGGGTGATGTTTCAGTACAGCTACGATGATTTCATTGGGCGGCTGACGGGCTCGGGCGATATCAAGTTTGAGAACATCAAGTCGGGCGCGCAGTACTGGAGCGGATCGCTATCGCTCGATACTCATTTCGGCGGCGAAATCGAGTGGCGGGGGATGCTGTTTGGTCGGGCCGGGTTCGACATCGGTCGGTTCACGACCGGCGTGGGCGTGCTATACCGTGGCCTATCGTTCGATTTCGCCTATCTCGACCACGACGCCTTCGACGAGACTCTTCGTTTCAGCGCCGGGTATCAGTTTTAGACGTGTAGGTCGAAACCAGACCCCCGCTTCGCGGGCGGTTTCGACATCTAATATATCAGGACCATCCACCAGCCCAGCCCCGTCATGCCCGATCCAGTCGGGCACCCATGTCCACTCGCTCCTGCAAATCGCGAAGTGGTTGCAGGAAGACGTAGCCCGATTCTCGTGCGCGGCCCGCCGACGGCGGGATTTCGTCTGCCCGTGTATCGAATAAGTCTTTGGAAGTGGCAGACCGGGAGGTCTTCCGCCCGCGATCACTATGTCGAAAGCGCAGGGCTTTCGACCTACGTTGACTTGGGTCGCCTCCGAAACTTCGACGGCGGTTTCACCACGAACATCACCAGTGTGAACAGCGCGATACCATAAGTGGGAATCAGGTACACCAGCGGGCTGACATCGGGGTAGATGAGTCGTTCGATTGTGTCCAGAATGAAATAGCCGGGGTAGGAGCCGTCGGGGTTGTACTCTCGCCGCATGGCGTTTTCCCAGATAGTAAGCGGACAGTACTTGCCCATCAGTTCGAGACTGGCCACAAAGATAATTCCCGCCAGGTGAATCGTGCGGAACAGCCAGCGATCCCAGAACGACGGTCGCCAGAAGGCGCGCACGGTCAGCGCGAAACCGTAGAGCATGAAGATGATCCACAGCAGGTGGACGACGAGTATTACATCGGCGAGAAGATGGTAGGGTATACGCATCGGGTTCGCATCCCACATTTTAGCGAGCAGGACACCTCTCGATCGGTGGCCCACCCTTTGGGTGGGTTTCTTGTCTGGTTTGTCTGTACCCGGACACAGGTAACTGATCGATCCGGGAACATGGAAGTCTCTTTCCACCTCCTGAGTTCAACGACGTTTCCCGATGCAGCCTCTATAGAAACCCACCTGGAAGGTGGGCCACCTGTCCGACACCCTAACGGCAGAACCACCAAGGGGTTCTGCCCTACTGTTTCGCAGTCGTGTCGGCGCTCGTGGTATCTTTTGCTACCAAATCGCCAATCGGGATGCCCTCGGCTAGTTTTGGGGCGATCTTCTCCGCCTCGGGCAGGTGCGCCGACACCACGAACATGCCCCTCAAGTCGCCCTCTTTGTAACCGGTGGCTTTGTCGTACGGATAGGCGATCTTGACCTGTTGCCACAAATCGAGATCGACACTCTGCAGGTCGCCGTGGCATTGCAGGCACATCTCGCGCACGACAATTGTCTGGTAGTAATTGAAGACCCGAGCAGAATCCGGTCCCGACCATCGCGTCAGAAACTCACTGTCAGTTTTCAGATCGGCGAAGGTTGCCAGAACTGCTACCTCGGCACTGTCCGGGCGGCCCGTAATGTTGCGCCACTTATCACTCACCCGCTTGACCGACCATCCGGCGGCCGAATGAGCCGCGGCGATCTCACCGGCGCGAATCTGGCAGACCTGCATGGCATAGGCGGGGCCATTTTCGTTTAGTGCACCCAACAGAGCAGACTGCAGGTCGCGGCCGAACTGCCCGGCCAGATTGCGGGCGGCGGCGGTCAGCTCTGCTTCGTCGGGTGCCGGCGCTTGTGCTTGGGACTGGGCGGCTGGTGCGGTTTCGGTGTCCTGTGCGCCGCATCCTGAGATCACGGTGACGGCCATCAGGCAACAGATAAGAAGCTTCATTATTGTAGTCTCCAAAAGTATGTATCATTTATATTTGGAGAGGCCGGTAAGGGCAAGTCAAAAAAGGGCCGTACCCCGCAAGGGCTTGCGAAATCGCCAGTTGCGTCCATCATGCGGCCCCGGTGTCTGGTTGACGAATTCGTGCGACTGCTCCACCGGCGTGCGCTGTGATTGTGAAAAAAAGTACTATTAAGGGGTTGACAGCGACCCGCTTGCCGATATATTGGCGCGGACTGGCTGACGCCCCAAAGGGTTAGATATGTCCCCGGAGAGCGGGTCGCCTCAGAAAAAGAAGAGCGGTCGGTACGGAGCGGCCGGAATTTATATCACGGTTCCGACTCTGCTGGCGGCATCGATCCTGGTCGGGTTCTTTCTGGGGCAGTGGGCCGACGCCAGGTTTGGAACTGAACCATATTTGATGTTACTCGGCCTGGCCCTGGGTTTTGGAGCCGCCGCGCGACAGTTGTTCATCATGATCAAGCGCGCTCAGGCGATGGAAGAGAAAGAGGATCGCAAGTAAGTGGGACTGGAGTTTATCGATCGCACGCTGAGAACAACGGGCGTTGTCCTGCTGATCTTCGTCCCCTTCGGCGTCTATTACCTCGGCGTGTGGCCTGCCCTCGCGGTGTTTTCCGGCGGCGTTTGGGGGATGGTGAACCTGATCTTCATCTCGGCACTGGTGCGGGCGGCGATTCATCCGGGCAAGATCGACAAACGCAAAGTTTTTGGGATCGCCATATTCAAATTCCCGCTCCTCTACCTCTCGGGTTATGCGCTGGCCAAAGTGCCGCAGTTTGACCCGCTCTACCTGCTTTACGGTTTTTCCAGTCTGCTGCTGATCATAATTCTGAAGGGGATCGGCGGGTCGATCTGGCGTGTGGCCGACACTACAGTGCAGAATGAAGAAGCTGAGGGTATGGCATGACTCTGCTGGTTGTGCACAGACTTGCGATGATTATGCCGTCATGGTTCAGCCCGATCGTCTCGATCGCTGTCACCACCGGCGAAGAAGCTGCGGCCGAGGGCGCAGGCGCGGGCGCGCATGGCGGCGCACCTCATCTGCCGAATCTGGTAGCCCTCTTGTTTGGTCCCGACAGCGTTGCCAATCACTGGGTCAATGTCATATTCGCGTTTGTGATCGGAGTGGTTCTTTCGAGTGTGAGCATGACAGTCTACGCTCGCCGGAAGATGATCCCCGGCAAACTGCAGAACGCGGTCGAGATGATGGTCGAGGGGATGTACAGTTTTATCGAGTCGATTCTCGGCCACGACGCCAAGAAATACGTGCCGTATCTCGGATCGCTTTTCTTCTATATACTGTTGATGAACTGGATCGGCATGGTGCCGCTGGGGCATTCGCCCTCGACCAGTCTGAACATCACGGCATCCCTGGCGATACTCACATTCCTGTATGCCCAGTGGACCGGAGTGACCCGGCTGGGATTTCTCGGCTACCTGCACCACATGGCGGGCAGCCCCAGAGACGTTATCAGTTGGTGCATGGTGCCGCTTCTGTTCCCGCTTCACATCATAGGAGAGCTGGCCAAGCCGTTTTCACTCGCGCTGCGACTTTTCGGCAACATCACCGGCGAGGATACGCTGGTGGCAGTTTTCGTGGGGCTGGGGATCGCGATACTGGCTTTCTCACCGGTCGGGGTGCCGCTGCAGTTGCCGTTCTACTTTCTTGGACTGCTGCTTTCGACCATCCAGGCCCTGGTGTTCACACTGCTGTCCACGATTTACATTCTGTTGATGCTGCCGCATGAAGAACACGGGCACTAAATCATGTTGAAAGAAGATAAGAGCATAACATACATAGCGACGTTCCTAAGGAGGAAATGATGGATTATCAGGCAATGTTGGGATTGGCGGCTCCGCTCGCGGTTGGACTGGCGGCTATAGGTTCCGGTCTGGGAATCGGGCGGGCGGTTGGTTCGGCGATGGAAGCGATGGGTCGGCAGCCGGAAGCGGCGGGCAAGATCCAGACCGCTATGATCATCGGCGCTGCCTTTATCGAGGCCCTGACGATCTACGTGTTCATCGTCTACATTCTGGCCAGCGGCAAGATCGGCACGCACTGATTGCGCTTCCCGGTGAGGTTTCCGAGGAGAGCCACTTGTACCCGTAACAGGTAGTGCTATGAATTTTGAACTGAAACAAATCCTCACGCATGCGCTGGGGTTCCTGGTTTTCGTCTGGGTCCTCAAGCGCTTTGCCTGGGGACCGCTGCTGGCGCTGATGGAAGAGCGGCGGAACAAGATCGCCGGCGAGTTCGAGAAGATCGATCACCAGAAAGCGGAGATCGCCAAAGTGACCGCTGACTACGAGGCCCGCATGAAGGAGATCGATAACGAACGCCGGGCCAAGCTGGTGGAAGCGGTCAAGGAAGGCAAATCGCTCGCGGCGGATATTAAGAACCAGGCGATGGCCGAGGTGCGTGCGCTTCATGAGAAGGCCAAGGCCGACTTGCAGCGCGATGTCGCCAAGGCCAAGGTCCAGCTTCGCGACGAGATGATCACCATGACCATGACCGCCGCCGAAAAAGTGGTGCGCGAAAAGATGGACGATCGCAAGCATCGCGAGCTGATCGGCCAGTATATCGACGAACTGGGAAGGGCGTAAGCTGAATGATCGCCCAGCAGGTCGCCAAGAAATACTCGACGGCGCTTTTCCTCTCGACGGGCAAGCGCGGTCTGGTCGACCAGGCCTACACACAGTTCGGTGACCTTCGCAAGGTACTGACTGGGGACGCGTCACTGACCCGATTTCTCAGCTCGCCCAAGATCGACGAGGAGCAAAAGCTGCAGCTGCTTCGCCGGATTCTCGGCGAACGGATGGAGCCGCTGTTTGTCGAGTTTTTGGCGGTCCTGGTGCGAAAGCGCCGGGCGATGTATCTGCTCGAGGTGATAGATGAGTTCAATCGCCTGGTCGAGCAGCACCAGGGCATAGTGCGCGCGACCGTCACGACTGCCGTGCCGCTGTTGCCCGTCGATGAAGCCAAACTGGTGAGCCGGCTGGCGGCCAGGACCGGTAAGAAGATCGAACTGGAGAAGAAAATTGACCGCGCGATTATCGGCGGAATGGTCGTGCTGATGGGCGACGAGATAATCGACGGTTCCGTTAAGCATGGACTTGATAAGCTGGAAGAACAACTGGTCCACATCAAAGTCCATTAGGAGCGGAAACGAGAGGCGGTATTTGTAATTATGCCGCGCACAAGAGAGTACTGCCACGGTTTGTCGGGGTCGGATGATTCCGATACATGGCGCTGATATGACGAAACGTGATTTGAAGTTATACAGGAGTTGAGTGATGGGACTCAATCCCGAAGAAGTATCATCGATTATTCGCAAAGAACTCGAGAAGTACGACACCAAGCTTGAGATGGAGTCGGTCGGCACGGTGCTGCAGGTCGGCGACGGTATCGCGCGTATCTGGGGCCTGCAGGACGTTCAGATGTCCGAGCTGATCCAGTTCCCCAACGACGTAGTCGGCATGGTGCTCAATCTCGAAGAGGATAATGTCGGCGCGGCTATTTTCGGCGAGTCCAGCCTCGTTCATGAGGGCGACACGGTCAAGCGGACCGGCCGGGTGGCGTCGGTGCCGGTCGGCGACGCCCTGATCGGGCGCGTGGTCAACCCGCTGGGGCAGCCGGTCGACGGCAAGGGACCGATTGTCACCGACAAGTTCCGCATCATCGAGGGTATCGCCCCCAACGTGGTGGAACGCCAGCCGGTGAAAGAACCGCTGCAGACCGGACTGAAAGCGATTGACTCGATGATTCCGATCGGCCGCGGCCAGCGCGAATTGATCATCGGCGACCGCCAGACGGGGAAGACCGCGCTGGCGCTCGACACGATTATCAATCAGAAAGATACTGACGTTATCTGCATATATGTCGCTGTCGGGCAGAAGCAGTCGACTGTCGCCCAGGTGGTGGAGGCGCTTCGCCGTAACGGCGCCATGGATTACACGATTGTGGTCACCGCGAGCGCGGTCGATCCGGCCCCACTGCAGTATATCGCGCCTTATGCCGGCTGCGCCATGGGCGAGGAGTTCCGCGACAAAGGCAAGCATGTGCTGTGTGTCTACGACGATCTGTCCAAACAGGCGCAGGCTTATAGACAACTTTCGCTGCTGCTCAGGCGTCCACCGGGACGCGAAGCTTACCCGGGTGACATCTTCTACTGCCACTCTCGCCTGCTCGAACGGGCAGCGAAACTCTCCGATGCCAAGGGCGGCGGCTCGCTGACCGCGCTGCCCGTCATCGAAACACAGGCCGGCGACGTATCCGCGTACATCCCGACCAACGTGATTTCCATTACCGACGGTCAGATCTTTCTCGAGAGCGAGCTGTTCTTCGCCGGCATTCGCCCCGCCATTAACGTCGGTATCTCAGTGTCGCGAGTCGGCGGCAACGCCCAGGTAAAGATGATGCGTCAGGTAGCCGGCAGGCTGAAGCTCGATCTGGCGCAGTATCGCGAACTGGCCGCGTTTACTATGTTCGCGTCGGACCTCGACGAGGGCACCCGCAAGCAGCTCAATCGCGGCGAGAAGATGGTCGAGCTGCTCAAACAGGGACAGTATGTCCCGATGCCGGTAGCCCGCCAGTGCATGATCATCTGGTGCGGGACGAACGGGCATTTGGATGACGTGCCGACCGATAAAGTGCTCCAGTTCGAGACGGAGTTCCTCAAGTTCTGCGATGAGAAGTACCCGGATATCGAACACACGCTCGCGAAAGAGAAGATTATAGATGAGGCAACGGAGTCGAAGCTGAAGGAAGCGGTGAAGCGGTTTAAGGAGCAGTTCAAGGCCTAAAGTACACAACCTGCAAAGGAGGTAGTGATGCGTCAAATTGTTCTATTACTTCTGGTGTCGTTGCTTTTTGCCGTGACAGTGTCGGCTGATTCACAGATAAGATTTGGAGTCAAAGCCGGCGCGACCATGGCGAACATGTCTGGCGACGGTTGGGATGCCGTTGAGCAAATGGAAACGGTAACGATCGACAAGAAGGCCCTCTTCGGAGTTGCCGGCGGCCTGTCCGCCGAGATGTACATTGGAACGAGCGGCGTAAGCATCCAACCGGAAGTTCTATATGTCACCAAAGGGGCCAAAGGTGAGACTACTGAGGCGGACGATGATACCTACACCGTGAAGCTCAAGAACGACTACATCGAGGTCCCGGTGTTGGTCAAATACAACTTCACGTCGACAGGCAGCGCGTCGCCGTTTATGTTCGTTGGGCCGGTAGCCGCGTTCAATATCGCGTCCAAATACCAGGTCGAGAATCCACCCGCAGATGACCCAAATCTTGGTGACAAAGACATAGACAATGCCAAGAGCCTCGACTTTGGACTCACGATAGGTGGCGGGCTGGGTCTGGCTGTCGGGCAGTCGGGCAAAGTCACTTTTGATCTGCGCTACACAGTTGGGTTAGGCGTTGTATTCGAAGACGCCGGCGCCCTGGTCGATGGCACCGATAAGATCAACATTGTCGATGATGAGGACAAAGCGCTGGAATTCAAGAACAACGATTTTCGTTTGATGGTCGGTTTCCAGTTCTGATGTGTGGTTGAGAACGAGCAGGAGTGCATAACGGGTACCGATGGCAACACTGCGTGAAGTAAAAAAGCGAATTCGGACGGTCATCTCCACCCGGAGGATCACCAAGGCTATGGAGATGGTGGCCGCCGCCAAGCTTCGCCGTGCACAGCAGCGGGTCGAGCAGGCCAAGCCGTATGCGCTGAAACTCGATGAAATGCTCGGCCATCTGGCGGTCGGATCGGCCACCGAAATCACCCATCCGTATTTCGAGGAACGCCCGGTCAGGAATCGTACTCTTGTCATAGTCGTCTCTGATCGCGGCCTGTGCGGCTCGTTCAACTCAAATATGCTGCGCCAGACGGATCGCTGGATCAGGGAGCATCAGGATGCCGGTCTCGAACTGGTGGCGGTCGGTAAACGGGCGCGCGATTATTATCGTCGGCGGAAAGGGAACATAGTCGAATACTATGGGGACTGGGGTGGGGTGATAGATTACGGTCGCGGTCGTGAGCTGGCTGCGTGGCTCACGAACAGATTCGTGACCGGCCAGACCGACGAAATCCACCTGGCTTTTACGAGGTTCATTTCGCTGGTCAAATATCGTCCGGGGATAGAGAAGTACCTGCCCGTGCCGCGGCCGGAACACGGCGGCGAGGAAGCTCATGTGAGCGATTACATTTTCGAACCGACCTCGGAGCAGATCTACGCCCAGTTGATGCCGAGCTATGCCAATACCAAGATGATTACGGCGCTGCTGGAGTCGTTTGCGTCGGAACATGGCAGCCGGATGATCGCCATGGGCAACGCCAACAAGAACGCCGGCGAGATGGTCAACACCCTGACATTGGAATACAACAAGGCGCGCCAGGCGCAGATTACGAAAGAACTGCTTGAGGTGGTCAGCGGCGCCGAGGCTCTGGCCGGATAGGCGCGACCACAGTACTTGAAGATGAGTGCCTAGCGATATCGGAGTTTTACAGATGGCTGAAAATATCGGCAAAGTAGTGCAGGTGATCGGAAACACGGTCGATTGCGAGTTCCCCGCCGATACCCTGCCGGACATTCTCAACGCGATCAAGATCCCGGTGGAGCATCAGAAGCGGACGCTGGTGGTCGAGGTCGCCAGCCACATCGGCGACAACCTGGTTCGGTGTGTCGGCCTGGCTACCACGGACGGACTGACGCGGGGTATGAAAGCGATCGACACCGGCGGCCCGATCACCGTGCCGGTAGGCGAACGGGCGCTGGGACGGCTGTTCAACCTGCTTGGTGAACCGCTTGATCCGGGTGAACCGATTCCTTCCGATTGCCCGCGATTGCCTATCCATCGGCTGGCCCCACCGTTCGAGGACCAGGTCACGCAAATCGAGATGTTTGAGACCGGCATCAAAGTCATCGACCTGCTCGAACCGTACGCCAAAGGCGGTAAGGTCGGCATGTTCGGCGGCGCCGGTGTGGGCAAGACGGTCATTATTCAGGAACTGATTCACAATATCGCCACCGAGCACGGCGGCTTCTCGATATTCTCAGGCGTGGGCGAACGCACTCGCGAGGGCAACGACCTCTGGCTTGAGATGACCGCCTCGGGAGTCATTAAGAAGACCGCGCTGGTATTCGGCCAGATGAACGAGCCGCCGGGCGCTCGGCTTCGGGTCGGTCTCTCTGCGCTTACCATGGCGGAGTATTTCCGCGACGAGCAGGGCCAGGACGTGCTGCTGTTTATCGATAACATCTTCCGTTTCGTGCAGGCCGGCTCCGAAGTGTCGGCTCTGTTGGGCCGGATGCCGTCGGCAGTGGGCTACCAGCCGACACTCGGTACAGAAATTGGCGGCTTGCAGGAGCGCATTTGCTCCACACGCGCCGGATCGATTACGTCGGTGCAGGCGATCTACGTCCCCGCCGATGATCTCACCGACCCCGCCCCGGCCACGACATTCTCGCACCTCGATGCTACCACCGTGTTGTCGCGGCAGATCGCCGAGCTTGGCATCTATCCGGCGGTCGATCCCCTTGATTCGACCTCACGCATTCTCGATCCGAAAGTGGTCGGCGAGGAACACTACCGGGTGGCGCGCGAGACTCAGCGGATTCTCCAGCGTTATCGCGATCTGCAGGACATTATCGCGATTCTCGGTATCGATGAATTGTCGGATGATGACAAGCAGACTGTCCACCGGGCGCGCAAGATTCAGAAATTCCTGTCGCAGCCGATGTTCGTGGCGGAGGCGTTTACCGGGCGTCCCGGCGTTTATGTGAAGGTCGAAGATACGGTCAAAGGGTTCGCCGAACTTATAGCCGGCAACCTGGATCATATTCCCGAGCAGCATTTCTATATGGCTGCCGGTCTCGATGAGGTGCTGCAACGGTACGAACAAGCGAAAGGATGACCAGGGTGTTTCGGCTGAGCATTGTCACGCCGGAGAAGGTCTTTTTCGAGGCTGATATAAAGTCGTTGATAATCCCCGGCACCGAGGGATACCTGGGCGTACTTTCCAATCATGCGCCGCTGATTACGGCACTGCATCCGGGGAAAATCGAATTTCGCGACGTCGATGATCTGACACATTTCCTCGCGGTGACGTCAGGTTTTCTCGAGGTATCAGGTAACGTAGCTACGCTACTGGCCGATGCTGTGGAAGAGACCGCTGAAATTGACTTGCAGCGGGCCACCGCGGCACGTGACCGTGCCTGGGAGATGCTGAAAGCTGCTGCGGCGGGTGATAAACACATCGACGTACCCCGCGCCCGGGCTGCCCTGGAACGTGCCCACAACCGTATCAAGATCTACAAAGAGACACACTAGGCAGTGGGTCAAAACTACCCCTAGGTGGCCCAACCGCTTGCGGGTGGGATGGGAAGCGCCCGCGCACAGAATACCCGGGTGCGCCTCCCTTTGGGCGGGATCGAAACCTCCGGTCGCCAACCGCCGGTATCCCCATGTCGCCGAATGGCTTGTCGGGGGGTTTTGCTCCTTGACTTTGACGGTCGTTTTCGTTAGTATTTCAAGCTGTGATATTGGACCTGCGGGTGTTCGACGAGTACCCCGCGGAGACTTCTATTTATGCCGATCCTGGTGAGCTGGCCCGTCTCGATGACCTGGTTGTCAAAGTCAGGGCCGCTCACGTTGACCTGGACATACAGAAGGCCGCGGACGAGTACTATTGCCAGGGTCGGGTAGAGGCCCAGGTAGTGGTGGAGTGCGCCCGCTGTCTGGGTGAGTTTGACAGCAAACTCGCCGGTGAGGTGGATTTCGTGGTCTACTCCCGTGAGGAGGCGACCCGCCACCGCGACGTTGACGAAGAGGATTATGTCTGTTTTGAGGGGAACGATCTAAGGGTCGATATTGTTGTGCCGGTTCGTCAGGCGCTGGTTTTGTCGATTCCGATGAAACCGCTCTGTTCGGAGGACTGTCGGGGCCTTTGCCCGACGTGCGGCGCAAACCTCAACGAACGGACCTGTGACTGTAAGATCGAAACCCTCGATCCGCGCTGGGATGGACTGAGGAAGCTGTTCCCGGATCGACAAAGCTGAAACGAGGCAAGCTAAATGCCGTTACCAAAAAGACGACACTCCCGGACCCGCGGCCGGAAACGCCGTACGCACTGGAAGCTTGATGCCCCCAACGTCATTAGTTGTGAGAGATGTGGCCAGGGGCGACTGCCGCACCATATCTGCCCGCACTGCGGATATTATGACGGCCGCAAGGTTATTGAGACTGCGGAGGCCTAAATCTCATATGCCTTTCCAGGGCATGCTTATCAGGGATTGATGACCGATAATTCACGACAGTCTGTAGTTCTGGATGTGATGGGCGCCGACCACGGCCCGGATACGATAATTCGGGGCGGTCTGGCGGCGGCCCGTAATCTGGGCGACTCGCTGCACCTGACTCTGGTCGGTAAGCGCGAGCTGATCGACCGGATACTGGCGCATGTGGCCGATCGACCGTCAAATGTCTCGGTCGAACATGCGCCTGCCGAGGTGCCGATGACTATGTCGGCCACCGACGGGGTGCGCGTGAAAGACTCGTCAATTGCGGTCGGGCTCAATCTCGTGCGCCACAAAAAGGCCGATGCTTTCGTGTCGCCCGGCCATACCGGCGCGGTTATGGCCAGCTCCCTGCTGATCCTGGGCCGAATTCACGGGGTGATACGGCCCGCTATTGCGGGTGCGTTTCCCACCAGCACCGGGCGGCCGTGTATTGTGCTCGATGTCGGCGCCAATGTCGACTGCAAACCGCAGCACATCTCTCAGTTCGCGGTGATGGGTTCGGTCTATTCCGAGATCCTGTTTGACACGCACAATCCGAGGGTAGGGCTGGTATCGATCGGCGAGGAGCGGAGCAAGGGGAACGAACTCATTTTCGCTGCGCGCAAGCTGCTGAGTGAGTCCAAGATCAATTTTGTCGGCAATATTGAGGGACGCGATATTCTCTCCGGTGATGTCGACGTGGCGGTGACCGACGGCTTCACCGGAAACATCATCTTGAAGTTCGGCGAATCGGTGCTGCCGTTCGTGCGCAAGGCTATTAACCACCAGGTGCAGACTAATTTCTTTTCGCGCATCGGGGTCACCCTGCTGCTGCCGTTCCTTCGTCGTCTCAAGAGATCATTCGATTACGCCCAGACCGGCGGCGCACCGCTGCTCGGTGTTAACGGCGTTGTTACTATCTGCCATGGATCGTCCAGCGCCGAGGCCATTACGAACGCCGTAAGCGTGGCGCATGACATGGCCCGCAAGCGCATAAACGAGTGTATCCACCGTGAATTGAGCGCCAACCATTTTGGAAAGAAAGATGAGCCATCAGTTGAGAGCCAGGATCTCCGGAACGGGGTCATATGCCCCACCGGCAGTGATGACTAACGCCGATTTCGAGAAGATCGTGGATACCTCGGACGAGTGGATCATCTCCCGCACCGGTATTCGCGAGCGGCATATCGCGCCCGATGAGATGTCCTCGGCCGACATGGGGGTCGAGGCGGCACGCCGCGCGCTGGAGATGTCCGACGCCAGCCATGAAGATATTGATCTCATCATCTGCGCCACCGTCACGCCGGATTACCGGCTGCCCTCAAACGCCTGCGTTCTACAGGAACGGATAGGCTTTCCCAATGCAGTGGCGTTCGACGTAGTCTCTGCCTGCACCGGTTTCATAAACGCGCTCTCCATTGCCAACTCCTATATCGTGACCGGGCAACACCGCCGAGCACTGGTAGTAGGCACCGAAAAACTCTCCGCTATTACCAACTACGGCGACCGCAACACTTGTGTGCTGTTCGGCGACGCCGCCGGCGCGGTCGTCCTCGAACCGTGCGACAACGGCTCCGGACTGCTGTCATCGTATATGCGTTCCGACGGCACTCTCAGGCCGCTCCTCTGGCAAAAGACCGGTGGCACCCGGCATCCCTATTCGGCCGGGTTTACCTTTGACGGTACCGACAAGATCATGATGAACGGTTCCGACGTATTCAAAGTGGCCGTTCGCGAAATGGGTCAGGCTGCCGCACGGGTCGTGCAGGATGCGGGCTTGACTATCGACGATATCGCGCTGTGCGTGCCGCACCAGGCGAACATCCGCATTATCGAAGCGATGGCCAAGCGCCTGGGCATCCCCATGGAGAAAGTGTACCTGAATATCGACAGATACGGCAATACGTCGGCGGCGTCGGTGCCGCTCGCGCTCGACGAAGCCAACCGCGAGGGGCGGATCAAGCCGGGAGATCATGTGGTCATGGTGGCGTTCGGCGGCGGACTGATCTGGGGCGCAGCTCTGGTAAAGTGGTAATGGGATGAGCAAGACGGCGCTATTCTTTCCGGGCCAGGCCTCGCAGTATGTCGGTATGGCTAAGGATCTGTACGAAAGCTCCGCCGAGGTGCGCCAGTTGTACGAGCTGGCTTCTGGCGAGATCTCGGCCGATATCGCCAGGCTCTCATTTGAGGGACCGGCCGACCAATTGAAAAAGACCCGTTTCACACAACCCGCGATTCTGCTTCATTCGCTCGCAGTCCTCAGGATTCTGGGCGACGATCTCCCCGACTTTGATTTCGCGGCCGGGCACTCGCTGGGAGAATACGGTGCGCTGGCGGTGACCGGTGCACTCAGTTTCGAGGATGCGATAAGAGCGGTTGTAAAGCGGGCCGCGCTGATGGAAGAGGCATGCGTCAAGAACCCGGGCACCATGGCCGCGACCATGGGGCTGACTCCCGAACAGGTGCAGAAGGTTTGCGATGACGCCGCATCGGCGGGGGTAGTCGTGCCGGCCAATTTCAATTCCGAGGGACAAATAGTTATCTCAGGTGAGATCGCGGCAGTGGACAAGGCGGCGGAGCTGGCCAAAGCCGCCGGAGCCAAGCGCGCCATGCGCCTCGAAGTGGGCGGCGCGTTCCATTCGCCTTTGATGGCGCCGGCCCGAGATGGCTTGCGTGAGCACCTCAAACAGGTCAAGATAAGTAAGCCGTCGCGGCCGGTTATCGCCAATGTTACGGCCGAGCCGGTAACCGAACCGGAACAAATAAGAACACTTCTCGTGCAGCAGGTAACGGCCCCTGTGTGCTGGGCACAGACCATGGCCTGGCTTGCCAACGCCGGCGTTACGCGCGTGATCGAAATCGGCCCCGGCAAAGTGCTCACGGGTCTGGCCCGGCGCGAAATGCGACCGCAGGAACTTGTCAATCTGGACACCCTGGCCGATATCTTGGCCCTGGCTCCCACAAGATAGGCGGAATGAGGCAAAGTGTGAATTTTAGCGGCAAAGTGGCCCTTATTACGGGATCGGCGCGCGGGATCGGACTGGCGATTGCGAGGAAGTTCTCCGAAGCCGGGGCGTCGGTGGTGCTGTGTGATGTCGACGAAGCCGGAGTGCAGCAGGCCGCGCAGAGTCTGCCCGGCATAGCGATGGGCATAAAGACTAACGTCACCAGCCAGGATGACATCAGCCGGCTTTTGGATACGGCCGTTAAGGAGTTCGGCAGAATTGACGTGGTTGTCAATAATGCCGGGATCACCCGTGATACCCTCATGATTCGAATGGACGAAAAAGACTGGGACCTCGTGCTTGACATCAACCTGAAGGGGGCGTTTCTTGTGACCAAGGCGGCTGCCCGTATCATGATGAAGCAGCGCTACGGCCGTATTGTGAACATCAGCTCGGTGGTCGGTCTGACCGGCAATGCCGGCCAGGCCAATTACTCGGCGTCCAAAGCCGGTCTTGTGGGCCTGACAAAGTCGGCCGCGAAGGAACTGGCCTCCCGCGGCATCACCGTCAACGCGGTGGCGCCCGGTTTTATTGAGACTGAAATGACCAGGGCGCTCCCCGAATCGGCTCGGGAAGACTTCCTGAAGAAGGTGCTTATCAGCCGCCCGGGTACGCCGGACGATGTCGCGGCGGCGGTTATGTTTCTGGCTTCGGATGAAGCAGCGTATATCACCGGCCAGGTGTTGACGGTCGACGGCGGCCTTACAGTTTAGAACTCAATCGTCAAGTCTGAAATAATAAGAAGGAGCTACTCATGTCTGTTGAGCAGAAAGTCAAAGAGATCATCGTAGAGCAACTCGGCGTGGAAGAAAACCAGGTGACCACCGGGGCGAAGTTTGTGGACGACCTCGGGGCCGATTCGCTGGATACGGTCGAGTTGGTGATGGCGCTCGAGGAGGCGTTCGACCTGGAGATTCCGGATGAAGACGCCGAGAAGATCACATCGGTCGGCGACGCCGTCAAATACATTGAAAGCAAGTCAAAGAGGTAGTGGTGAGGCGGGTCTGTCGGGGACCCCATTCACCCTGGAGGGCCAGGACCATGCGAGTAAGAGCAGTTGTCACCGGTTTGGGAGTCGTTTCTCCCATTGGAAACGACGTTGACCATTTCTGGCAGGCGCTGCTCCGCGGGACGTCGGGGGCCGGGCCGGTCACGAAATTCGACGTCACCAACTACACTACCCGGATTGCCGCCGAAGTGAAAGACTTCGATCCACTTCTGTACTTCGATAAGAAGGAAGTGAAGCGGACCGACCTGGTGCAGCAGTTCGCCATGGGCGCCTCACAGCAGGCGATGGCGGATTCCGGAATCAATCTCGACACGCTCGATCGCGAGCGCGCCGGAGTGGTTATCGGTTCAGGTATCGGCGGTATCGAGACGTTCGAAGATCAGGTGGGCAAAGTGATAAGCGCGGGACCCGGCAGGGTATCGCCGTTTTTCATTCCCATGATGATCATCGACATGTGCGCCGGGCTGGTCTCGATGAGATTCAATTTCCGCGGCCCGAATTACGGTGTGGTCTCGGCGTGCGCATCTTCGTCGCACGCGCTGCTCGACGCTTACCGCATCATTCAGCGCGGCGAAGCCGATGTCATGCTGGCGGGCGGTGCCGAAGCCCCGATTACACCGTCGTCGCTGGCCGGTTTCTGCCAGGCGCGGGCGATGTCCACTCGCAACGATGATCCTCAGCATGCGTCGCGACCGTTCGACAAGGGGCGTGACGGTTTCGTCATGGGCGAAGGCGCTGCTATGATGGTGGTTGAGTCTTATGATAATGCGGTCAAACGCGGCGCGCACATCTATGGCGAAATCCTCGGGGCAGGTATGACCGCCGACGCCTATCACATCACCGCACCGCACCCGGACGGGCTCGGGGCCAAGCAGGCCATGCGCATGGCGCTCGCCGATTCCGGCCTGAAGCCGGATCAAATCGATCATATCAACACGCACGGCACCGCCACCGATCTCGGTGATATCGCTGAAACCAAGGCGATCAAAGCTGTCTTCGGCGAACACGCTTACAAGATTCCGTGCAATTCTACCAAATCGATGACCGGTCACTTGCTGGGAGCGGCAGGCGCGCTCGAGCTCGTGGCCGTCTTCAAGGCTATCGAGACCGGCACCGTCCACGGGACCATGAATCTCGATGAGCCGGACCCTGAATGCGACCTTGACTATATTCCCAACCAGGCGAGACAGTGCATCATCACGCACGCCTTGTCCAACTCCTTCGGATTCGGCGGACACAACGTCTGCCTGGCGGTCGGCAAAGTAAACAGCGCCGGATAAATGAGCATCTGGACCCAGATCAGGCGAGTCTTCTCCGGATCGACACGGGTTTCCCACACCAAAGACCTCGCGCCGCTGGAGGACATTCTCGGTCACCGCTTTCACGATCGCGCCCTGCTTCGCCAGGGTTTGACTCATCGCTCCATCATCCGCGTGCGCAACGGCCTGGTGCCGTCGAACGAGCGACTCGAGTTCCTCGGCGACTCGGTGCTCGGACTGGTGATTGCCGATCAACTCTTCCGAGACCATCCCCACATGACCGAGGGAGACCTCACCAAGGTAAAAGCAATGTTGGTGAATGAGACGGCGCTCTCGCGCGTGGCGGTCGAGATTGGCCTCAACAACTACATCATGATGTCGTCCGAGGAAGAAAAGAGCGGCGGGCGCGACCGGGCGTCGATCATCTCCGATGCCTTCGAAGCCGTAATCGGCGCGATTTATCTCGATGCTGGTATCGAGGCGGCCCGGCGGACGATCATCAGTTGCCTATACTCGCGGCGAGACAGCATTGCCGCCGATGACTCCCAGCGGAATTTCAAGGGCGAATTACTTGAACTCATCCAGGCGCAGGGGGGCGGGTCGCCGCAGTATGAGGTAATAAGCGAATTCGGTCCTGATCATGACAAAACTTTCTCTGTGGCGGTGCGGGTTGGCGATCAGCGTCTCGGCGAAGGAACCGGCCCCACCAAGAAAGAGGCCGAGCAGCGCGCCGCCGCTATGGCGCTTGAGCAGCTGCGGCGGCCGGATACTCGTTGATCCTCTGCGTATCGACTGGCATTACCATTCATACTCATCTCCAGACACCCGTAGTGAATTTGATGCGATGACGATGTAGATTCGCGCACATGCTTGCACGCGTGCGGGGGTGTGTGGCACACGATTCGGGAGTGACGCAGTCATCATTTGCCTTCCGATTAGGTGAACAAACAGGCTACTTATTTGTTGACATTGATGGTCCCGACGTTAGATTGTTGCCATATTCCATGACGTCGTGATAGACATGGTTTGACAGATGATGACATACGGCCTAAAGACAACCATTCCTGTATCTTCACTCTAACGTTTTCAAGGAGACACATTCAATGCGCAAAACGAGAACAAGACGAGCCGCCGGCAAGACCCGCGTGGTACGCAGGGTACGCAAGGGCGCCAAGGCGTGGAGCAGCGCGGAAGTCGCGCAGCTTCGCCGTGGCTACAAGACGATGTCGGCGACCAAAATCGCCAAGCTGCTCAAGCGGACCAAGGCCTCGGTGCAGACCAAGGTGCGCACGCTCGGTTTGAAAAAAGCGGCGAAAAGAAAGGCCGCCAAGGGCAGACCGGCTCGCCGTCGCTCTGCGGCCGCGAGGCCGGCACCCCGGAGAGTTGCCCGCCGTCGTCGGTAGGCAGCGCGCGCAGTTTGTTATATGAGTGGGCGGCTCGCGATTTCGCGGGCCGCCTTCTTTTGCGCCACTTGACACTTTCCATGCTTAGCCCGATATTCCCGCCCAATTGATTATGACCGCCAGTAAGTAGAAAGTACCGCTATGAACATCCTGGTATTAGTCAAACAAGTTCCGGAAATCGCGCTGATCAAAGTAGATACCGCCAATAATCAGATTGTACTGCCCGAGGGACCGGGCGTGGTCAATCCGCAGGATGAATACGCTATCGAGGAAGGCCTTCGCATCCGGGACAAAGTCGGCGGCAAGTGCCTGGTGATGTCGGTCGGCAGCGAGCGGACCGAATCCGCGCTGCGGGACTGTCTGGCGCTGGGTGTCGACGACGCCTGGCTGCTTTGCGATCCGAAATTCGACGGTTCCGATCAGCAGGCGATCGCGCGGATTCTGGCCGCCGGTATCAGGAAGCTGGGCGGGATTAATTTGATTCTGGCGGGTCGTCAGGCTATCGATTCGGACGCCGCCCAGGTGCCGGCTGCTGTAGCAGCTAATCTCAATGTTCCGCAGGCGATGTTTGTGAAGAAGTTCGAATCGATCACCGACAGCATGGCTGTGGTATATCGGGCCACAGAGGACGGCTACGACGTGGTGGAATTGAAACTGCCGGCGGTGGTTTCAGTCGTGAAAGAAATCAACGAACCGAGGCTGCCGTCACTCAAAGGGAAGATGGCCGCGAAGAAGAAAGCGATCACCAAGTGGACTGCGGCTGATCTTGGTCTCGACGGCAGCGATGTGGGCGCCAATTCAAGGACGGTCCGCCTGAGTGTCGCGCCACCTCCGCCGCGCCCCAAAGGGGAGATCATTACGGGCGACACACCCGAAGAGATCGCTGATAAGCTTTTCAAGAAGCTCCGGGAAAATCAGGTGATTTGACCCCAGGCGGGTGGGCCACCGAGGTCGTTTTTGCGCGAGGGGTCTGTAAATCAATCGGTACCCCACCCAACGGGTGGGTTCCTCATTCCCTGCAATCAAACCGCACTTTTCGTGCTGTCGGCCCCGCCGCGGCGGATAGTGGGCCGCCGAGGTCATTTTCGTGCGTGAGGTATTTTAATCCCACCCAAAAGGTAGGGCACCGGGCAGCGGTATTTGCAGTCGTCGTGTTGGCGCACGAGGAAGTACGCCATTCCCGACAATGCACGCTACGTACCACCAAGCGCATAAGCCGTCATGCTCGATCCAGTCGGGCATCTGCGGCTACTCGCAACGGCAAGAGGCGAGACGATCACTGGAGTGATAACCGCTTGACCTTGCTTGTCTTTCGCCTTGGGCGGGTCGACTCTTGTAACGGTTCTCCGACCGGCCCGCCTTCCCACTTGTTGTCGATCATCCGTAGCCAACGCGGCAGCCCATGGACCCCCGATCGGCGTCGGGGGTGACGGCCCCTGGGGCCGTTCGACATCAGGGTCTTTATGTGAGTGTTAAATCGATCCCACCATAAGTGGCGTTGTCACCGACGGTGTGCCGTGCGAGGGTTCTCTCAAACCCATCCGCAAGTGGGTGTGCCACCGCATGGTGGGCCACCCAAGATCATCCCACTCCCACCCGTGGGTGTGGTACATGTACATGTTTGTCCAAAAAAAAGAGACCGTCCCACCGGGACGGCCTCGCTGTGCACTTCGAATTGAGACGAAGCGCTACTTCTTTTCTTTCTCCGGTTTCGCTTCGCCCTTGGCGGGTTTGGTCTCGCTTTTGGCGCCTTTGCCTTCCTCTTTCTTCGCGGCCTCGCCTTCGGCCGGAGCGGCCTCGGCGCCCTCGGTAGGAGCACCCTCGGCAGCTTCGCCCTCGGCAGCGACAGCCTCAGCCGCGACCTCTTCAGCCTTGATAATCGTCGGCGCGGATATTACCACGATGGTGCGCTGCTGGTCAGACAGAATCGTCGCGCCCGGCACTTGGATATTCTTCACGTGGACCGAATCGCCGATATGCAGTTCCGACACGTCAATCTGCAAGTGCTCGGGGATTGCAGTCGGCAGGCAGGAGATTTCGATCTCACGCATTGTCGTCTGCATGATGCCGCCGTCGACCTTGACTCCTACCGGTGTGCCCACGAAATGTATCGGGATGGCCACGTGAATCGGCTTGTTCATCGAAATGGCGTGGAAATCGACATGTAGCACCCGGTTGGTGACCGGATCCCGCTGCAGTTCACGCACCACCGCCTTGGTCTCACGACCATCGAGGTTCAGATTCAGAATCGAACTCTTGGTGGCATGGCGCATCGCGGCGCGAAAGGCCCGCTCCTCGACCACCACCGGCATCGGATCAGTCTCCGGGCCGTAGACCACGCCGGGAATCTTGCCCGCCATTCTGGCCTGCCGCGCGACACCTTTACCGACTCCGGAGCGTCGCTGGAGGCTTACAGGAATCTCTCTCATTTTCTCGTCATCTCCAAAAACACGTTCTTGTTGTCTTACAGGGGTTGGGCCGGCTCGTCGAACAGAACCGATACCGATTCCTCTTCGGCAATTCTCTTAATCGTCTCGCCGATCAGCGGCGCACACGAGATTATCTCGAACTTGTCAGTAAGCGGTTTCTTGCTCTGATCGATTGAATCCGTTATCACCATTTTTTGAACCGGCGATTTTTCAATCCGTTCAATCGCATTGCCGGAAAGTACGCCATGCGTGCAGGCGCTGTAGATCTCTTGTGCGCCCCGCTCTTTGAGGTAGTCGGCCGCCTGGCAGATCGAGCCGCCCGTGTCGACCATGTCGTCGCGGATGAGGACATTCTTACCGGCGACCTCGCCGATCAGGTTCATCACCTTTGATTGATTCGGGCTGGGACGACGTTTATCTACGATCGCTAAATCCGCCTGCATCTGTTCGGCAGTGCTGCGAGCCATCTTGAGTGAGCCGACATCGGGTGACACCACCACCAGGTTCGTCAGATGCATGTCCGCGAAATAGGGGATGAACAGCTTGGACGAATACAGGTGGTCGTGCGGCAGATCGAAGAAACCCTGAATCTGACTGGCATGCAGATCGAAAGTCAGGATGCGGTCGGCCCCCGCGGTTGTAATCAGGTTGGCTACCAGCTTGGCGGTAATCGGCACGCGCGGGCGATCTTTGCGCTCCTGGCGGGCGTAACCATAGTACGGGATTACCGCCGTGATTCGCATCGCCGAGGCCCTTCGCGAGGCCTCGATCAGCATCAGGAGCTCCATCAGATTCTCGGCCGGCGGATTGGTGGACTGAACGATGAAAAGATCGGCGCCGCGGATGTTCTCGTTGATCTGAACAAAAATCTCACCGTCGCTGAAACGGGTAACCGAGCAGTCGGCCAGTCCCAAACCCAGGTATGCG
This sequence comes from Candidatus Zixiibacteriota bacterium, assembly GCA_040752815.1. Lineage (NCBI taxonomy): Bacteria > Pseudomonadati > Candidatus Zixiibacteriota > Candidatus Zixiibacteriota bacterium. The sequence continues at coordinate 15,553 of JBFMGC010000021.1, read as the reverse complement.
GCGATCTTCTCGGCCAGGCCCGGATTTGATGTGCCGGTGACGATTTTGATGTCATTTCTAACGATCATTTCTGCAACCTACGCTATCCGAAACAAAACCTGTTTCACGACCGCTCTGGTCGGTCGCAAAGCAGGCCTGTTCGATACACACATATTCTGGCTGGGGCGCCAGGATTCGAACCTGGGATTGCCAGCTCCAAAGGCTGGTGTCTTACCGCTTGACGACGCCCCAGTATACCTGGTCCGCCATGGCCGGAACTACTCCGGGCTCTGTTGCCGGAGTTCCTTTTCGTAAGCTTCCAGCACCGCCTTTTCAATCGCATTGCGCATGTCCCGGTTGACCGGGTGCGCGATGTCCTGGTGGGTACCGTCGGGACGCTTCCTGCTCGGCATCGATACGAAGTACCCGTTGTTACCTTGAATGATCTTCATGCCCCGTATCACGAACGCATTGTCGAAGGTAACGTTGGCGAAACCTCTGAGCTTTTCCTCGTCGCGGAGGGTTACTCGAATCTCAGTGATCTCCACGCTGTTGCCCCCGTGGTCTAAAGTCGCGCAGGCAACCGGATAGGTCTCGCCACGGAAACTGTCCAGTCACTCCTGCCCAGTACCCTGTCGCCTTCCATGTCAGGCGCGTTGCCATATATTCCAAAGACCGTGGGCCCGGAGCCGCTCATACGGGTGAGTAAGGCTCCAGAGTCCGCCAGGCCGTTTTTTACCTGTTGCAGGTGCGGGAAAGCTCGTAATTGAACGGGCTCGAAGTCATTACCGGTGTCCGACAACCACTTAACGATGTCCCTGGGCACTTTCCAGCCCCGAAAACTACGGGGCCGGACATCCCTTGTCAAGGGCAATCTCAGGTCCGCATACGCCCGGGCGGTGGAAACGGCCATCGGCAAAGTAACCAGCACCAGCCAATAATCGAGGGGGAGCTCGATATCTTCCACTATTTCCCCCCGCCCCGTGACATGGGCCTGACCTGAGGAGAAGAAAAACGGCAGATCGGAGCCGATTTCCGCTCCCAGTGCGGCCATTTCTGCCGTGCCTAAGGGCAAACCAAACAGCGCCTTGCAGGCCAGAATGGCCGCGGCGCCGTCCGACGATCCTCCCCCGAGTCCGGCCGCAACTGGGATGTTCTTCTCTAGTTCGACTTCAAGCCCGCCGCTTAGGCGGAAACGGCTTTGCATCAGGCGAAAAGCACGGGCGACAAGGTTGGATTCGTCGGTGGCCAGGTTCGATTGCCTGGCCAGCGAAATCCGGATGTCTGCTGACTCGTCCAGTCGCCGGAATTTGAGTCGATCGAACAGGGAAACCGCCTGAAAAAGAGAATCGATATCGTGATATCCGTCCGTCCGCCTTCCCAGCACCCGGAGATCGAGGTTGATTTTGGCCGGCGCGCCGATCGCCACACGGTCGGCCGATAACCGCTTGATAAACATGACCATATGAACGACAGTCCGTGGCCGGAGTCAAGCACCAGTCAGGGAGAAATCGCGGACCGACTCTTGAATTCCCCTGACGGCGGTTCTATACTTATGGACTGCCTATGATTCAAGAAAAGCCAACATTGCAGGAGAACTAAGATGGATCCCTTCGACGCGAAATCGACTCTCAACGCCAAAGCCGGCAAGTTCATGATTTACCGCTTGGACAGCTTGTCCCGGCACGGCCAGATCGACGAACTGCCTTACTCAATCCGGATTCTGCTCGAGACGCTTTTGCGAAATGTCGACGGCCGTCTTATTACCGAAGACGATGTTATCGCGGCGGCCCACTACAACCCTGCCAAAGTTGGCGAGATCACTATCCCGTTCAAGCCGGCCCGTGTACTCCTGCAGGATTTCACCGGTGTGCCGGCAGTGGTCGACCTGGCTGCCCTTCGTACGGCTATGAAAACCATGGGGGGCGATCCAAAGAAGATCAATCCGCTCGTACCGGTCGACCTGGTAATCGACCACTCGGTTCAAGTCGATTCTTTTGCGACGGATGATTCGCTCCAGATAAACATGGAAAAAGAGTTCGAGCGCAACCGCGAGCGATACGAGTTCCTTCATTGGGGACAGCGCGCGTTCAACAATTTCCGCGTTGTGCCTCCCGCTACTGGAATCTGTCACCAGGTCAATCTCGAGTATCTGGCCAAAGTGGTTTGGACCAGCAACGGCACCGCCTATCCGGACACGTTGGTCGGCACCGACAGCCACACGGTCATGATCAACGGTCTCGGCGTGCTCGGCTGGGGCGTGGGCGGGATCGAGGCCGAGGCCTGCATGCTGGGCCAGCCGCTGTATATGCTGATGCCTGAAGTGGTCGGGTTCAAGATGACCGGCCAGCTTTCCGAGGGTGTCACCGGCACTGACGTGGTACTAACCGTGACGCAGATGCTCCGCAAGCATGGCGTGGTCGGGAAGTTTGTTGAGTTCTTCGATCCTGCGATGGACGAACTGTCACTGCCCACCAAGGCGATGATCGGCAACATGGCGCCTGAATACGGCGCGACCATGGGGTTCTTCCCGGTGGATCAGGGCACACTCGAATACCTGCGCATGACCGGCCGCACTCCGAACGAGGTCGATTTGGTCGAACGCTACTGCAAAGAACAGGGGCTGTTCCGCACAAGAGATTCGAAAGTGCCTAAGTTCGCATCGGTAGTAGAGCTTGACCTCTCTACGGTGCAGCCCTCGCTGGCAGGTCCTAAACGGCCGCAGGACCGTGTCTCCCTGGCGAATCTGAAAGCTGACTTCGATGCCGGCCTGACCCGGCCAATCAAAGAGCGCGGCTACGAGCTTTCGGCGGGCGATCTGGATCGCAAGGCGTTTATCAGCGACGGCTACAAAGCGGAGATAGGCCACGGTGCAGTCGTAATTGCCGCGATAACGTCGTGCACGAACACGTCGGATCCGTTTGTGCTGATGGGGGCGGGGCTGCTGGCGAAGAAAGCGGTCGAGCGCGGCCTCAAATCGAAGCCGTATGTCAAAACTTCGCTGGCGCCCGGCTCGCGTGTTGTTACCGCTTACCTCGAAAAGTCCGGCTTAATCGAGCCGCTCAAGAAGCTCGGCTTCCACAATGTCGGCTACGGCTGCACCACCTGTATCGGCAACTCCGGCCCGCTGCCCGACGAAGTGCTGCAGGCGATCAACCAGGGGAATCTCGTAGTGGCGGCTGTCCTGTCAGGCAATCGCAACTTCGAAGGGCGTGTGCATCAGAATACCAAAGCGAATTACCTGGCATCGCCGCCGCTGGTGGTGGCGTTTGCGCTGGCCGGAACAGTCGATATCGATCTGACTTCCGAACCGCTCGGCCAGGACTCCCAAGGCAAACCGGTTTACCTTCGCGAAATCTGGCCATCAGAAAGAGAAGTGCTCGACATTGTCGGCAGGCATGTCACCAGTGACCTGTTTGCGAAACAGTACGCCTCGGTGTTCGACTGCAACGAGGTCTGGAACGCGATCAAATCGCCCAAAGGCGAAATCTACGCCTGGGACGAAAAATCGACTTATATCCAGCTCCCGCCGTTCTTTGTCGGCATGAAGAAAGAACCGGGCGATGTCCGGCCGATTCACGATGCTGTCTGCCTGGCAATGCTCGGCGATTCGGTCACCACCGATCATATTTCGCCCGCCGGTTCGATCAAGGCCGACTCTCCCGCGGGTCGGTATCTGCTTGAGCACGGCGTGCAGTTTGCGGATTTCAACTCGTACGGTTCGCGCCGGGGCAACGACCGCGTGATGACACGCGGCACGTTCGCCAATATCCGGCTTCGCAACCAGCTCGTCCCCGGCTCCGAGGGCGGAGTCACGAAGTTCTTCCCGACCGGCGAGACGATGTCGATCTACGATGCCGCCATGCGCTACGCCGAGAAAGACACCCCGCTCGTGATTATCGCCGGTAGAGACTACGGCATGGGTTCGTCGCGCGACTGGGCCGCCAAGGGCACAATGCTGCTCGGGGTCAGGGCGGTCATGGCGCAAAGCTACGAGCGGATACATCGCTCGAATCTGGTCGGTATGGGGGTGCTGCCGCTGGAGTTTGTCGACGGCGAGACGCGAGAGTCGCTCGGCCTGAAGGGCGATGAGCTTTTCACGATTGATGGCCTCTCGAAAGACATGAAGCCGGGACAGATCGTATCAGTGAAGGCGCTCAACAAAGAGGGCGAGAAGAAATTCAAGATGAAGGCCCGCCTGGATACGAAAATCGAGATAGACTATTATCGCCACGGCGGAATCCTCTCGATGGTGCTCCGCCAGTTGGCCAAAGCCTGAGGATGCAAACAATAAGAGACTTTTGCATAGAGATGGAGATCGAACTATGCCGGTAGCCACGCCAGAGATATATCGCAGGATGCTCGATGTTGCCCGGGAAAAACACTACGCCTACCCGGCGATCAACGTAACCTCGACCGAAACCGCCAATGCCGCGCTAAAGGGTTTCGCCGACTGCGGCTCCGATGGCATCATTCAGGTGTCGACCGGCGGCGGCGAGTTTGCGTCGGGGCTCAATGTCAAGAACATGGCCGATGGCGCCATGACAATCGCCGAGCACGTGCACCGTATGGCCGAGCACTACAATGTCTATGTCGCGCTGCACACGGATCATTGCGTGCCGAAAAAGTGGGACGGGTTTGTCAAGCCGCTGATCGAGGCCACCGCCGCACTGCGCGCCGCCGGGCAGAACAACCTGTTTCAGTCGCACATGTTCGACGGTTCCGAGCTGTCGATCGGCGAAAACATGAAGATGGCGATCGAACTGCTCAAAGCGTGCAAGGAGCAGGAGATCATTCTCGAGGTCGAGATCGGCGTGGTCGGCGGCGAGGAAGACGGTCTGGACCGCACCGGTGTCGGCAAGGAGAAGCTCTACACCACGCCTGAGGATATGGTCAAAGTGTACGAGGCGCTCAATCCGATCGGTGGCAGGTACATGGTGGCGGCGACATTCGGCAACGTGCACGGCATCTACAAGCCGGGCAATGTGGTGCTCAAGCCGAAAATCCTCCGCGACGGCCAGGAGGCGCTCAAGAAGAAGTTCGGTGCCAAGGCGATGTTCGATCTCGTTTTCCACGGCGGTTCCGGTTCCGAGCTATCCGATATTCATGAGACTCTGGAGTACGGCGTGATCAAGATGAATGTCGACACCGACACGCAGTATCATTTCACGCAGCCGATTCTGAAGCACATGGTGGAGAATCAGAAGGACCTGGTCCACTCCGAAGAGAAGATGGCGGACAAGAAGAAGTTCGATCCGCGCTCGTATCTGAAACTGGCCGAGAAGGACATGGCCGCGCGTGTGACCCAGGCCTGCAAGGACCTGAAGTCTGACGGGAAGACGTTGTTTGGGAAGTGATTGTGGGCGGCACACGTCCTCGTGTGCCCCTTGTAGTCAGTGATCGGTGGCATGAACTATGTTGACAGTTGCCAAGTCGAACGACCCACAGCAAGCTGTGGGCTACCAGTTGCTACCAGGGGAGTTGCGCGGGAGTTGTACATTTCAGGGGTGGCCCGTCTGGAGCAGCAGATGCGGGAGAAATCGTCCAGCGCGGAAGGTCAACAAGGCTATGCGCGGCGCAACCACTTGGTGGAGCCGGTGTTCGGAAACATAAAGTTCAATTTGGGGTTTGATCGGTTTCATCTGCGGACTCTGGCGAAAGTAGCTGGTGAGTTTCAGTTGATCTGTCTGGCTCACAACATCAGGAAGTTGGCGGCCCGGTTCCCGGGCTGGGGTCCGATTGTCCGCCGGGCGAGGCGACGCCTATTACAAGCTTATTTGGGGTTGACAAGGCTCATCCAGACGTTCTTGGAGACGATTTGGCGAGATCCCGGGTGCTTTGGTGTCAGGACAACACACTCGTAGCACACGAGGCCGTCCCAAATCAACCTATGGGACAGCCTCTCCTCGTCTGCCCCATGGAGCAAGTAATCGGTGGTATAAACCAATAGGGCAGTTGCCATATCGAATAACCCACAGCAAGCTGTGGGCTACCAGTTGCTACCAGTTGCGGTTTCGACGGACATATGTCACCCTGAGCCTAGCCTGCCCCGCATTTTATGCGGGGTCGAAGGGTGACTCGGACTGATTGGATTAGGGGAGTACGCACATGAGCAGTAATCGTAGGTCGAAACCCCTGCGGTTTCGACATCCGGTGCCCAGCTCCGCCGTCTGCGGACGGAGGGTTGAGATTGTGCTTCTGACTAGAATGGGGGCAGACGAGGATAAGCCTTCGGCGGACCACCCACTAAATTCCTTGCCGCCTCATCATGATTACCCGATCTTCTCCCACTAAACCCACCCGTTGGGTGGGGTACTTTTTATAATAAGCCCAGTGCAAGCACTGGGGCACCCAGCACTCGGGCACCCCAATCTTGGGAAGCAACTGTGGAATTCGTCGAAACCGCAATAGATTTCATCCTCCACCTGGATAAGCATCTCAAGGAGATTATCGATGCCTACGGCGCGTGGACCTACGCCATCCTGTTCTGCATCATCTTTTGCGAGACCGGCCTGGTGGTCACGCCGTTTCTCCCCGGCGATTCGCTATTGTTCGCCGCCGGAGCGTTTGCAGCGACGGGCGTGCTGAATCCGTGGATAGTGTTCCTGCTGCTCACACTCGCGGCTATACTCGGTGATACGGTCAATTACTGGATCGGCCAGCGGATCGGAGACAAGGCTTTCGAACCGGGGCGGTACCGCTTCCTCAAGCCGGCATATCTGGAAAAGACGCACCGCTTCTTTGAAAAGTACGGCGGCAAGACGATCGTGATCGCCCGGTTCGTGCCGATTGTCCGCACTTTCGCGCCGTTTCTGGCCGGGGTCGGGGTGATGTCGTACCGGAAGTTCCTCACCTACAATGTAGTCGGCGCGGTTTTGTGGACACTGATTTTCGTCTGGGGCGGGTACTTTTTCGGCAACCTGCCCTTTGTAAGGCGCAACTTCTCCCTGGTGATTATCGTGATTATCGCTTTGTCCATAATGCCGGGGGTTATCGAGTATATCCGCGCCCGGCGACAACACAAGGCGGCGAACAACAGCTAAAGCTGGAAAAGCAACCCGGGGAAGTGTTCAGTATGTCGCTCGCGCTGCTGCTTGTCGGGCAGGATCGCCCGAAACCAGGAGTTAGTATATACGGGTTATCTAGTGCCTTCCCAACTAGTAACTTGTAATCGTGGGCGGCAGACCTCCCGGTCTGCCCCACCCAGATCATTCTTCGATACACGGGCAGACGAGGACCCACTGTCGGCGGGCCGCGCACGGAATTGATCTGTTGCGTCAAGTCTCAGTTCCGTCCCTCTTTCATCGGGCCGGGACAAGGACCTGCCGCAACTTCTTTTGGCTTCTGAGACAGCCTCAGGACGTCTGCCGCGCACGGAATTAGCAAGTATTAGTCGTTGGGATACAGTCGGACCCGTCATCGCGAGACTCGTCGCGCATGTCAGTCTTTTCCGATGGTCAGGCATCAGCACCTGCTGCCGGAAATCACGAGCATTTCCCCTTGTGCTACAGGTATTCAATCCCGATTTTCGTGAATACCCGTGCCGCTGCTTAGTATAGCTTTGTGAGAAAGGAATATTCTATGAAAGTTGTCGGAGCTGCGTTAATCGCAATTGTGCTAATTGTCGTGCTGGCCGGATTCTGGATATGGTCCGGCCGTGGCGGGCTGATTGACCGCACGCAGAGTGTCGATGAAAAATGGGCGCAGGTGCAGAATGTCTATCAGCGTCGATTCGATCTCGTCCCCAACCTGGTGGCCAGCGTGGACAATTTCATGCAGCGCCAGCAGGCGACCCTGACCGAGGTTATCGCCATGCGCCAGCGGGTGATTGAATTGACCGGGCAAGCGCAGTCGGCTCTCGAAGGCCAAAGTCCGCTGCTGCTCGATTCGCTGGCGGGGGCGCTCTCGCGCCAGTTGAATTCGCTTATCAACGTGGTTGTCGAGCGGTATCCGGAAATCAAAGGTGACCAGCTTTATTCCGATCTGATGACTCAGCTCGAAGGAACCGAAAACCGGATCGCCCAGGAGCGACGCGTCTATAACGAAGTGGTGCGCGAGTACAACGTCTATCGTCAGCGTGGCATCAAGGCGCTAATCGCGGGCAGCATTTTCGGATTCCCGTACGAAAAGCAGTTCTTCGCGGCCCAGCCCGAGGCCCAGACCGCGCCCAGTGTGAAAGAGGCTTTCCAGAATCAGTAGGCGGATAAGCCACATTGAAAAAGGTTTTCTCCGCAATACTCGTACTTTTGGCGGCGACAGGTTGCCTGATCGCCGCCGAGATTCCCGACTACAAAGGCCCGATCAACGATCTGGCAGACATCCTTAGCAACGCTGAGATCCGGCGGCTCGAGGCAAAGGCGCTTAGTTATCGGCAGCAGTCCGGCAGCGAAATCGGCGTGCTGATTGTTCCGACTCTCGACGGGGCAGCGCTCGAGGACTTCGCGCACGACGTGTTCAACAAATGGGGTATTGGCAAAGCGGACAAGGACAACGGGGTTCTGTTTCTGGTGGCTATCGAGGAGAAGAAGGCGCGGATCGAGGTCGGATACGGTCTTGAGGGAGCGTTGACCGATCTCGAGGCCGGCCGTCTCGTGAACAAAAACTCACCGATGGCACAGCGTTTTCGTGAAGGAGATTTCGCAGGTGGGGTTGGCGCGGTACTCGACGGCATTGTGCAGGCGATCGGCGGCGAATATGATCCTCCCGAGGCCGACGATGAAGTGCCGCCCGGTATTCCGCTGCTCATTCCAATTGGATTCATCATCTTTTTCGCGCTGCTCTCGCTTATGCGGCGGAAGAGTTCGATCGGCCGACGGTTCGGCGGGCCGTTTATCGGTGGGTTCGGTGGTTTTGGCGGCGGCTTCGGCGGCGGAGGTGGCGGCGGGGGCGGATTCAGTTTCGGCGGCGGATCATCGGGCGGCGGCGGCGCGAGCGGAGGATGGTAGGAGCGGGATTGAATATGGTTTCACTTGTTGACAAGTACTTCTCGCAGGCCGACTTCGACGCCATCGAAGCGGCTGTCACGAAAGCCGAATCGTCCACTAACGGCGAGATCGTGGTGGAGCTGTCGGCGCATTCGCGCCACTGGAACACCGAACGCCTGATTCATGCACTGCTGTTTACGCTCGTGTGCATGCTGGCGGCGCTCTACTTCACGCGCGATATCGACTGGGGCGTCTATTACGATACTACTCAAATGCTATTGTGGGGCGCTGTCGGCTTTGTAGTCGCCTGGTTCGGCTGGGGGCGCTTTCTCAAGCGCAGCGGAAGATGCCGCCGGGCAGTTTGGAAACAGGCGCTCAGCCGTTTTCATCAGATCACACCCACTCGCGGTCTGACCGGTGTGCTGGTTTTTGTGTCACTCGAAGAGGAGCAGGCGGCGGTTGTTGCCGATAAGGGGATAGCGTCGAAAGTCTCGTCTGATTATTGGGACAAACCGCACGGGATTATTATCGACGCCATGAAACAGGACAGGCACGCCGAGGGGATCATTCAGGCGATTGAGATGATTGGGGTCGAGCTTGCCGCTCATTTCCCACGCACCGGCGATGATGTCAATGAGTTGCCGGACAGGCCGAAGGTATCGGAGTGAGGGCCGGGGCGCGGCCCCTCCGGTTACTGCGCAACGTCGAGCAGCCCCTTGAAACTCGGTTCGCTTATTCTGAAATCAGCCACGGCGTTCAGCAGCTCGTTGCGGGAGCAGAATGATACGCCAATACCGGCGTGCTTTATCATACACACATCGGGTTCGCTGTCGCCGATCGCGATGACGTCTGACAGTCCCACTTCGTAGCGCGCGGTGATGTCGACCAGAGCGTGGGTTTTGCACACACTGTGGCTGCATATGCTCGCGGCGGACCGAGCGAAAAATGACGGTATCTTGACTTCGCCGGTGGCCATACTCTGAGAGAATTCCAGTTCGTTGGCCAGGGCAAAATCGGCGCCGATCTTCGTCTTGACGTGGTTGGCGGCGAAATCGTAGCTGTCGCTGATGATTCCCACGATATAGCCCCGACTTTTCATTGCGGCGACAATTTCCGACGAATTCGGGGTGTACGGGATGCTGTCAACTATCTCAATCAGCTCGCCAATATTCCGGCCACGGAACAGGCGGGCGATCTGCTTGGTTCTGAGCCAGGGTTCGTGGTTGGCCGCAAGGATTTCGATCAATTCCCTCTCCATTCCAAACCGCTTGGCCGCGGTTTCGACAAAGCGGCCGCGGAGGATGGTATTGTCCATATCGAAAACGGCCAGTTTCTTGAGCGTGAGCAGCGACTCCTGGATGGCATGCTCCATCTGGTCCCGGATGACGTTTATGCTCTGCATGTCCTCGAGGTGCAGATAGTGCGAGGCCGACGCGCGCTTGAGAATTGCGCGGGCCACTTCGCGCGACATCTTGCCCAGCTCCGGCCAGGGTTTCATCCGGTTAGTGATATATTGAATGTCCACCTCCTCGATCACAGCTCTCTGCAAGTGCATGTCTATGAGTAAGCCGATATCTACTCCGTAGTCCTCCTCGAAATTGATGCCCGCAAGGAGTGACTTCCTGGCCGAGATCATACCGCTGAGTGGCTGACGGATGTGAAGCAGATCGGGGAACAGCAGCGACAGAAGCGGCCGGGCGACAAGTTCGGTCACACGTCCGGCTTGCCGCGTGAAACGGGACTTGACGAAAGCGGCCCGGCCGGTGAGAATCGGCTCGGCGAGCCGCTCGACTATGTCGTCGGAATAGTCGCCAATATCTCCGTCAAGGAAAACCAGTACTTCACCTTTGGCTACCAGGAGACCGTCTCGCATGGAAGCACCCTTTCCGAGTTTGGTGCTGGTGATTACCGTCGCGCCGGCCTCCCTGGCATTGGGCACCGTGCGGTCCACCGATTTGTCGTCGATCACGAGCACCTCGAGAACCGACGGCGACCGTGCGGCCATGCCGACCACGCTGGCGATGGTCTCTTCCTCGTTCAGAGTTGGAATAACTACTGTTATCAGTTTATCGCCCATTCTCAATCACTACCTTTGTCGAGGCTTCGGAGTTCGAGAACCCAACCTCCGTGGCGAGAGGGGCAGGGGGGAGCGGTGGTTCCGTATCCGAACCGGAATCGAGTTTACTTTAACGGAGAATAACCCCGGACCGCACCGATGTCAACCACCCAGGAAATAGGCGCCACAGATTGGCGGCCGGCGGACTCCAAAACGGTTGTGACGGGTGGCAGCTTGTTCTATATTGGGTTCGATAACTGTAGGAGTAAGCTCATGCCCAAGCGTGTTGACGAATTCAGGAAGGAACGCGAGCTACTCAACGAGATAGTTCTCGCCCGCGATGACATCAATATCAAGCGGTTTTTCGCGCTCGACGGCGCGGTCTATCGCGACGGGGCCCTGCCCGCTAAGACAAAAGAGCTACTCGGACTGGCCGCATCGCTGGTGCTTCGCTGCGATGACTGCATCACTTACCATGTTATTAAGGCCAAAGAACATCAGGTGAGCGACCCGGAATTCGACGAGGTCATGGCGATCGGACTGGTGGTTGGCGGGTCGATTACGATTCCGCACATTCGTAGAGCGTATCGGATGTGGAAGGAACTCTCGGAGTGAGGGTCGACGGTCGCACTCTCTGGGGCAGACCGGGAGGTCTGCCGCCCACTGGAATCGCTCTAAAAATGCCCGGCAGATGCCCTCATCTGCCGGCTCGTGCAACCATCCTCCTCCTGCTGCTCCTCGCGTCTACCACACCTGCTGCTACATTGACAGTGGAGCGCGGATCAGACCTGCAATCGGTTATCAACCATGCGGCCAACGGCGACACGATTAAGCTCGGCGCGAAAACTTTCGAAGCCAAACGCACCAAATTCACCGATCCGCTCTGCGGAAACTGTGAGGATCCGCAAACGGATGTCGCCGCCAGCCACGGTTATATTATAAGAGGGAAGGGCCTGGTACTTCTCGGCGCGGATAGACGAGAGACCCGCCTGGTCACCAACGCCGGTTACGGTGTCTTCGTCGACAACGCCGATGGGACGGAGATTCGCAACCTGACTATCACCGGCGGCGTGCGCGACGACGACGGCAACGCCACAGATGCGGCAATAGTCGTACGCAATTCGAGGGTGACAATCGAGCAGGTTGATATCAAAGATAATACCGATCGTTCCAGTGATTCGTCCGTGGTGGTCGGTATTGGCGGGATTTTCGGCCGCGAGGGAGCCGATCTTACCATTCGCGACTGCCGGATCCTCAACGGTGGATGGGACGGTATCGCGCTTTATCGTGGGGCGACCGCACTTATCAGCGACTGCGAGATTAATAAGGGACGGGGCGCGGGGATCGGTGTCACCTGGGACGCTTATTGCCTAGCCTTTCGCAACGAAGTAACCGGCTTCTGGAAGGGAGTCGGTTCATTCGGCACATCAATGGTAGTGGCATCGAACAACCTCGTCCACGACAATCTCGGTTGGGGCATTATCGGGACCGGCGAGTCCACGATGGAAGCGACCAACAACGTGGTGCACCATAACGGTAACTGCGGGGTCGCTCCGTGGTCGACCAGCAGCCGGGGACGGTTCGTTAACAACATAATCACCTCCAACGGCTGGCGGGACCAATGGGTTTGCCCCTGTGTCGGGGTCTGGAACTACGGCGACTGGGCCAAATGGGTGTTCCGGAACAACATCGTCTGGGACAACAAAGCCCGCGACTACGAAGACATCTGGGATCAAACGGACATCAACGGCAATCTCAAGGCCGATCCGATGTTCATGGGCGAAAACGACTTCCGCCTCAAGCCGGAATCCCCGGCCTGGAACGCCGGTGATTCGACCATATTTAATCGCGACGGTACGCGCTCGCATATCGGCCTCCAGGGCGGTCCGCGGGCGGCCCGCTGACCAGCAGGGCGGGCGTCACCGAACTCTCCTGAGAAAGCGGTCCGTTCCGTGCTGTCGGGCGACCCTGCCCGACAGCCGAGCAAGAACCCGCTGTAACCTCTTCGGCTCTATGCCGGGCACAATAACACCTCCCTAATAAAATGGTCCGTTCGTCCGATCTTTAGAAGATACGAACGAACACAAGCTACTTTCTGGCAGGAGGTGCAGATTGAAAAGGGTAGTTTTATTCTGGCTGACGGCGGCGATGGCTATCGCAGCCCTGAATCTTGTCGGCTGCAGCAGCGGCAAAGACACCAAACCGCTTGAACCGGGTGATCCGGAGTCTCCCACGTATCAGATGTTCTCGGCTCAGTTTGAGGGTGTGGACGAGATCGCGGGCGACATGTTTGAGAGGACCTTTATCCTGATGGACAGCATCATGTCCGGCGAGGGAGCGCCCGCTCGCGCACCCATGCCCGCGGCGACCACGGCGGTCTGGGACGAGGCGACCCAGTCGTGGATCTTCACGATCGTAGAGCTCAACCAGGAAGAGGAATTGACCTTCACCGTAGTCGACACCATCAAGTTCTGGCATGGCACGACCGCCGTGCAATATCCAAAAGGCGATTCGCTCACCCGGGTGACCAGCCGCCTATGGATGACTGCCGAAGGGACAGGCGATAACGGCGGCAGCGGCCACATCTTCGTCACGATCGAGCGCCAGGGCGACCTGCATGAGGTGCTGGTGGTCGACGGCAGCGGGGCTATCGAAGGGCATTTCAGCTACACCGACATAGTCGAAACGGATACTACGTCTTGCTCGGGCAGCGTCAATTTCACGCTCAGCGCGAACAACCTGACCCTCGATCTGAACAACATGTGGGAAAACGAAGAACTGAACTGCCCCATCTCCGGCTCGCTGGGCTACACCGGCAGCGTGAATATCGCCTGCACCGGAGCCAACGCCGGTTCGGTGGTGGGAACCTGGACAGTCAATGAAACCTTCCATGACGGTACGGTCACTTTCGTGTTCAGTAATGGCACCAACACCTGGACAGCGTCGCATCCGTGCGGCACGGGCGGTTTCGAGTCGGGAGCGGATTCGGCCTTTGTTGTGAGGTATTTCGATGGACCGGATAACTTCATGATGGCATATCGATCCGTGGACGTCTCTGTCATGCTCCTGGATTCGATACCGGCTCCGGGCGCACCGAAACCGGTGAGATTGCCATCGGCGGCCCAGGACGGTGAATACATCGTCATCTCGGCCATTCACAGCTATGAGTACTCCAACGGCTGGCACATTTTCGATTTCAGCGCCCTGGTTGTCGATACCGTCTGGAACGACACCGTGTTCATCGGCGGCATTGATTCGGTTCAGGTCTACAGTTCCGGTGAGCTGGTGCAGTATCCCGGCGACATGCAGGGAATCGATCAACTACGCGAGCGGGTCCACGCCGGCTTCGAGGGCAGCCAGAATCCGAACTGGGGCAGAGTCCATCACTCCAGCATAGTCAACCTGAATGCAGTCGGCCCCGATACGACCCTGAGCCTTACCGGCACCGTGCGTGACACGCTGTTCGTGTCCGAGAGCGGCGATTACGGCGGCTGGTGCGAGGTCGGGGTGGCCATGCATCAGACGGTCAGCAACCTGACAATTCCGATGAACGGCATTGGGGAGTGTCCCCTCGACGGCGAGATGGTCATCACGGTCGATTTCGACGTTCATTGCGAGGAGTTTGAGACCGGCACCTTCGACTATAGCGGTAACTGGACCGTAAACGCTATGGTCAATCCCGATCAGACTGTCACGCTGACGTTTACCGGCGGCGACTTCCATTGGACGACGATAGTGGACTGTGGGGGCGGAGCAATGGCTCCTCGGTGGAGCGGCCGGTAAAGACGAACACTTTCGACAGGCATTTAAGGGGCGTCCGAAATGACGCCCTTTTCTTGACGTGTTGCGCCTTAGCGCACGGATACCCAGGGGAAATCGCAAAGCGTTCGTTGACTCAATCTCCTTGATTTCCGATGTACAAAGTTAGATTTTGGAGGTGACAAGACGGCAGCGGAGCTGTCGAACGACGACGGAGGAGTGGCTGAGTGGTCGAAAGCGGCGGTCTTGAAAACCGTTGTACCGAAAGGTACCGTGGGTTCGAATCCTACCTCCTCCGCCAGGATGGGGCGCTCTATCGGTGGCCAACCTGAGCCGGAACGCGCCGGTCATTCGACAGACTAGGCAAGAACTAATACCAGAACAGCAAAACTGCCAGGTGTCATCATGAACCGAAAAGAAATCACTAAGTCGTTCCTGAGACTTGCTGCGTCGGGTAAGGTCAAAGAAGCATACGATATGTATATCCACCCCAACTTTCGTCACCACAACCCGTATTTTCGAGGCGACGCCCTATCGCTCAAATCCGGCATGGAGGGAGCCTCGGCGCAGTTCCCGAATACTTCGTTTGAAGTCTTGCGAGTGCTGGAAGACGGTGACTTGGTCGCGGCTCACTCACGCATTCGGCTCAACCCGAACATGCCCGAAATGGCCGTGGTTCATATAGCTCGCTTCGAAGGCGACCGTATTGCGGAATTCTGGGACATAGTCCAGGAGGCCCCGAAAGACTCCCCCAATGAATGCGGGATGTTCTGATCAGCGCGGGGGAGACATGTGTAACGCCTGACGGCTCGGCGCGATGAAAACGGCGACATTG